>JBIIUD010000033.1:0-10122 GCA_044340175.1 Verrucomicrobiaceae bacterium | reverse complement strand
CCTCAATGCCCCGCACCGATTCGGCGCGTCGATACGGAGCTTCAAACTCAATGATGCCCCACGCGTCCGGAGCCAAACCTGACTGCCGGGGCACACCAAACTTGTCTGGGTAGCATGTCCTCAGCGTGGCGATGACATTGGCGGTGATCATCCAGCAACTAGAACGCGGAACCTGCAGGTTCAAGACCCCATTTAACGACCTCCTGATTTATCACTTCAAGGTTTGATCAGCCCAGTCTCCTTACCGCTAGCAATCTCCCAAACATGAACATTCCCTGAAAAATCACCCGCATAGGCGGTTTTCGAATCCCTCGTGACCACCATGCTAACGAGCATTGAGGGTGCCTTGACCAACCGTTTTTCCTTGGCCGCATCTGAGCGCTGAGCTCCGGTATGCTTCTGCAGTTCGGTGTAGATAAAGGCCGCACCTTTTTCATCCGCCGCAGCCAGCGACTTGCCATCCGGTGTCCAGTAAAGGGCGGTGAAGGCTGTCTTTTTATCGCCCAAGATGGCGTCTTGGTTGCGGCTCTTGACATCCCATACCTTGACTTCTCGGTCAGCCCCCGCCGTGGCGATCTGGCTGGCATCGTGATTCAAGGCTACCGCCACCACATGGTTGGTGTGCCCTTCATAAAAAGTCACCAAGCTGCCATCTGCTGCTTTCCAAAGCCGCGCCATTTTATCAGCGCCGCCACTGGCCAAAAACTGCCCATCCTGGGAAAGCGCCAACGCATTGATGTTATCATCGTGCGCTTTCCAGGTGCGCACTGTCTTCATGGGACTCAACGTCAATCGATGAATGAACCCCAGCCCGCCGGTCTCTCCATCCGCCGCAAACACGGTGGTTCCATCTGAAGAGCAAACCAGCGCAGTGATGGTTCCAATGAGACCTTGCTCAAGCCGGCCCACTTCTTTACCACTGGCGACTTCCCATGATAGCAGCCGCCTGAAACCAGCGGCCAGTAGCTGTTTGCCATCCTTTGTCCAAGCCAGCGCCTGCACAGGTGAGTCCATACCCATGAACTGCTGCAGCTTCGGGTGATTCGGTTGGCTCAGATCATGCAAATCGACGTGCGCCGCACGCGCAACCGCCAACCTCGTGCCGTCCGGTGACAAGGCCAGCGCTAACACCGGCGCATAAGTGGGCACCATTGGAGTCAACTTCACCGGCTTCACCTGTGGTGGCTCATCAAACACCGTCGCATCCCAGATGGCACCCGAATCTATCCAGCCCTTCACGCTCGCAATCTCCTTCTCCGTGAGTTGCTTCTTGGGCGGCATGTGATCTTCCGCCTCCGGCAGCAAGGTCTGATACAGCAGACTCTCCGCCGCCTTCCCCGGTGTGACGACCACACCACTGTCACCGCCCACCAGCATCTTTTCACGATTCGTCAGCAGCAGTCCGCCTTTGGCTTTGCCAGGTTTGTGGCAGCCAAAACACTCGTCGCGCAGCACCCGCAGAGCAGGCTTTGGGTCCGCACCCAAAAGTGGCTCCAAACTCACCCACAGCACCAGCCCAAAGAAAACGGTTCTCATGCCAGTAGTTCCGTCACCACCCGCGCAGCTGGATTTTGCACGAGTGTTTGATCCAGCCCATTGCGCTTGTAGGTCAGTTTAGCGGCGTCCAGTCCGAACAAGTGCAGGAGCGTTGCATGATAGTCGAAATGATTCACCGGATTCTCGGCTGCCTTATGGCCAAATTCATCCGTCGAACCATGCGTGTAGCCGCCTTTGAAACCACCGCCGGCCACCCACATGGTAAAACCATACGTGTTATGATCCCGACCTACGGAGGAGCGATCCTTGGCTCCCGCGCGATTTTGAATCACCGGTAGCCGCCCCATTTCGCCCCCCCAATGGACGATGGTGTCATCCAGCAAACCCCGTTGTTTGAGATCGATCACCAAGGCCGCCGCCGGTTGATCCACCTGTTTGCAAGCGATCGGCAGGCTCTTCAAAATACCGCTGTGGTGATCCCACGTCTGGTTGCCAGTGAAAAGAGACACAAAGCGCACCCCACGCTCCACCAAACGCCGCGCGATGAGGCAGCGCGTGCCGAACTCCTCGGTCTCAGGCTTGTCCAGACCATAGAGCTTCTTGGTTGCCTCACTCTCGCCACTCAAATCTAAAACTTCCTTCGCCGCTGTCTGCATGCGCGCGGCGAGCTCAAAGCTCTGAATCCGCGCGGACAAATCACCCTCACCCGGTCGGGCCGCGAGGTGCTCCTGATTGAGTTGGTTCACGAAATCGAGGTAGCGTGCCTGCGCGTCCCCTTTGAGCGACATCGGCGGATCAAGATTCAAAATGCGCGGCTCTTTCGGGCGCACCACCGTGCCTTGGAAGAGCGAGGGCAGCCAACCATTGGAAAAATTGTCCACCCCCAGCACCGGCAGTCCGCGAGGATCCGTGAGCGCCACGTAAGCAGGCAAGTTCCGGTTTTCCGTACCCAAGCCATAAGTGATCCAGCTCCCCAAGGTCGGGCGTCCTCCCGTGATGGTGCCGTTCAACAACGCATAAATGGACTGCCCATGATTGTTGACGCCCGTCTGCATGGACCGGATCACCGTGATGTCATCGGCGATGCTGCCCATGTAGGGCACCAGATCACTGAAATCCATCCCGCTTTGACCATACTTACGGAAGGTCCATTGCGGAGCCATGACCTCGCGTGAAGCCCCCGCCGCATCATCGTATTTGACCTCCCCAGGAAACTCCTTGCCATCCAGTTTGATCAGCTCGGGCTTGGGATCAAACAGGTCAATGTGGCTCGGCCCGCCCTGCATGAACATGGAGATCATCGCTTTGGCCCGACCAAAGCTATTGGGCATTTTGGGCGTGGTGTCATGGTGCTTGTTGCCAATCAACGCAGGTGCTCCCAGCAGACCCTGCTCCTGGAGCAGCGTGGCGAGTGCGATTCCTCCAACGCCGTAGCTGGAGGCGAGAAATTGGCGACGATCAATCCACATAAAGAAACTCGTTTGAACTCAATAACGCATGGCAGAGGGCAGCCAGACCGAGAGTGGCAGGTGCAGCGTTAGCTTTCTCCTCTGGCCCGACCACTCGCTCGAACTTTGCCGGGTGCGTTGTGTAATGCTCTGTTTGGGCTTTGACAAAAGACTGCGCACCCGACACTTCCGCCATGCTCGGCGCTCTGCCGTAGCAGAGCAGAAAAGCCCGTCCGATTTGACCCTCCAAATCCAAGGGTGTCTCGCGCTCCAATCGGGTCGCAAAGAACTGCGCATACTCGCGCATGTAGCCGTTGTTCATCAGCAGCAGGCTCTGCGGGCTAACGGTAGTCACGGGTCGCGACTCGCAATTAGCATCGGTCATAGACGGCGCATCAAAGGCCGCAAACATTTCCAGTGGCTTCGACCTGCGCGCCTGAATGTAAACGCTGCGGCGAAATTCCTCCCCATTGAGTGGAATGATCTTGCCGGTTTGGCGTCCAGCTGTGTCAGTGGTGTCAGGCGCGACGATGACTTGGCCGGCTTCATTTTGAGAAACCGGGACAGGTGGACCGTCAAGCTTGGGGTTGAGTTGGCCAGACACTGTCAGAAGTGAGTCTCGAAGCGTCTCAGCTTCCAGGCGCCGAATGCTCGCTCGCGACAACCATAGATTATCTGGGTCGATGCGCTCCTTATCAGCATCCCTCAGAGAGCTCTGCCGCCACGTGTGACTGTTCATGATCAACCGATGCAGATGCTTCAAACTCCAGCCATTCTCCATGAACTCCACCGCCAGCCAGTCCAGAAGCTCGGGATGAGTCGGCTTCTCTCCCAACGCCCCAAAGTCCCCCACACTCGCAACAAGCCCACGCCCAAAGTGCTGCATCCACACTCGATTGACAGTGACACGCGCCAACAAGGGATGCTTGCCATCCGTGATGGATTCCGCATAGGCAAGCCGGCGCCCACTGGTCGGAAAATCCGCCCTTTTCTCTGGCACATCCACCGGTCTCAAGCCCGCCAACACCGTCAGGTCACCTGGTTTCACGGGATGCTTGGGCTGGTCAGGCTGCCCACGATTGAAGAGATAGGTGACGGGAACAACAGCACCGGCTTTTTCCGTCAACGCCTGGATCACATCCGGCTGCGGTTTGCGCGCCCGCACCGCCGCCGCCTCATCGCCCATCTTTTTCAGCGTGTCAGCATGCTTCGTTTTATAAGTCGTATCATAAAGGTAAAGCGAGCCACCGCTGAGTTGGTTCACACGAGGATACTTCTTCAACAAGGCCACCTGCTCTGGCTTGCGATCTTTCGCAACTGTCCGGTAGGCCACTCGCAATGTCTCACGGTCACCCTCAGCCGCCTTCGCCAATTCCTTGTCGAGCACCTCACTGATAAACGCTTCCTGCTGCACCAGCCGCGCCTCATCCACCTTCTTGGCCTCCGCTTCAATCTTGGCGGCTTCTGCTTTTTGTTCCTTGGTCTCCACCGCCACCAGTCGGCCGCTCGGATTCAGCCACGCCTTCGGATTCAGCGCAGGCTCAAACACAGCCCGCAGACGGTGGTAATCGTCATGCGTGATCGGATCGTAGCGATGGTCATGGCATTGCGCGCAGCCGATGGTCATGCCATAAAGTGCTGTGCTCACGATTTTAAGCGTGTTCGCAATGCAATCGTTCTGCGTGATGACGGTGTTCTCGACCCCCGTTCCATCGGGAGCCATGCGCAAAAAGCCCGTCGCACGCAGCAACTCCGCATAACGAGCCCGAGCTTCGGCCGAGGGCGCATCCGCGTTCAGCCCCTCTTTGAGCGCGATCTCATCCCCCGCCAATTGCTCTTGGATGAACACATCAAAAGGCTTGTCCTTGTTCAAAGCATTGATCACATAGTCGCGATACTTCCAGGCATGAAGACGCTCGGGATCCTTCTCCGAATAACCATCACTGTCTGCGTAGCCAGCCACATCCAGCCAATGCCGCGCCCAGCGCTCGCCGTAATGCGGGGAGTTCAGAAGGCGATCCACCGTAGCTTCATGGGCGACTGGGGCGCCCACTTCCGCCTCGGTAGGTGGCAAGCCCGTCAGATCAAAACTCGCCCGCCGCAGCAGTGTGAGCGCCGAGGCTTCGGGCGACTGATGCAGCCCTTTCGCCTCCAGTTTTGCCACCACAAAAGCATCAATCGGATTGCGGATCTCCGCTTTTGCCGAGACTACCTTCGGCACGGCAGGTCGGCGTAGGGCCTGAAACGACCACCATGCCCTGTCTTCATCCGTAAAAGCATGTTCCGGCCCCAGCACCTCCGGCTCCGGGCGTTGCGTTTTGGCGCCTTGTGCCACCCAGGTTTCGATCGTCTCGATTTGTTTGCTCGTCAGCTTACCGGTGCCCTCCGGCATCTCGCCTGATTTGATCAACTGCACCAGATGACTGCCTGCCGCATCTCCGGGCACCACGGCGGCACCCGATTTGCCGCCTTTGAAAAGAAACCGCGCCAGTCGAGAGTCCAGGCCGCCCTTGGTCTCACCCGCCTCACCATGACAGTGAAAGCACTGGGCTTTTAAAATCGGACGCACGTCCTTTTCAAAGGTGAGCTGCGCCGCTTCAACAGCCCCTCCGCCGAACATAGCGGAGATGAGCAAAACAGAACGGAAACGCGGGGCAAAGACAATGTCCATAACAGGACCATCTATACGCGCGCAACCCCAAGGGTTTTACAAGTCCAGGAACATCGGGCCACCCGCCTCAGCGTGAGCGTGGGGCTTCTCCCCTGGGATGCAGCTTTTGATTGGGTCCATCCGGCACCGAAGCGCCAGCCAGGATCCATTGCTTGAGCGCCTCCACTTCAGATTTCCCTATGCCATGACCGGTCGGTGGCATCGCCCCTGGAATCTCATCCGGAAAGATCACCACTTGAAAGAAACGACTTTGCTCCGGCTTCCCCGGCACAATCCAATTGCCCGGACCGATCAATTTGGCCAGCTGCGCTGTGGTTTCGATCGGGGGCATGCCTTTGAGCCGATGATCTCCGTGACAATGCACGCAGTTCGTCTCCAACACGACCCTTGCCTTGGCAAAGGACGCGGATTCCTCCGCCGCAGCGGGCGGAGGCGCATGGCCGCAGCCTGCCAGCAAGAGGGCGGGTGTGAGCAGAGTCAAAATCGTTTTCATATCCCTTCGACTTTACTGACAGGGCTGAATGAAAACGATCTCAAAACAACTCTTGCACAAACTTCGCCACCCTACGCCTAGCCGCTCACGCGAATCAGCGACGGCGCGGGCCTTTCTTTTTGGCGCGTCCGGTCAGGATCGCCTTGGCGCGCGCTTCATCATCCAACACCGTGGTGTACTTGTAGCTGAAGCCTTCCAATTTGCGCCTTGGAATCTTTTGATTGATGAGACGCTCGACACTTTCCACGTTCGGCAGTTCTTCAGCTGAAAACAGCGTGTAGGCATCCCCCTCCTTCTGAGCGCGACCTGTCCGACCGATGCGGTGCACATAATCCTCTGAGTTTTCTGGCACCATGTAGTTAATGACATGTGTCACACCGCTGATGTCCAAGCCGCGTGCAGCCAAGTCTGTGGCCACGATGACTTCAAACTCGCCGTCGCGAAAGCCCTTCAGAGCCCGCTCCCGCTCGCTTTGTCGGATGTCCGAGTGCATCACCGCCGCCTTGTAGTTGCCCTCCTGCTGGAGCGCCGAATAAAGCTGGTCAGCCTGCATCTTGGTGCGGGTAAAAATCATCAAACTCTCAAAATGTGTCTGCTTCAGGATCGCCAGCAGCAATTCCTGCCGTTGATCACCCGCGACCGGATACACGTAGTGACTCACGGTTTCCGCTGGGGAGAAGCGAATGCCGATCTCAATGCTCTCCGGCTCCTTCAGCGCAAATTCCGCCAGACTCTTGATCTGTGGCGGCATTGTGGCCGAGAAAAACAACGTCTGCCGCGTCGCAGGCGTCCGCTCAATGATACGGCGCACGTCCGGCAGGAAACCCATGTCCAGCATCCGATCCACTTCGTCGAGAATCAGCACATCGATGTTCTCCAAATTGGCCGTGCCATCCTTCATGAAGTCCAACAACCGGCCCGGTGTGGCCACCACAATGTCCACTCCCTGCTGCAGACCCCGACGCTGCTTTTCATAGCCCACTCCGCCATGCACCAGCAGCACCCGCAGTCCCGTGTGCTTTCCGTACTTCTCAAATTGCTCAACCACCTGCGCCGCCAATTCACGCGTCGGCTCCAAAACCAGGCATCGAAAGGTGCCAGGGGCGCCCAGACGGCTCAGCGTCGGCAGCGCAAAGGCCGCCGTCTTGCCCGTCCCTGTTTGCGAGGCACCGATCACATCCCGACTTTGCAGCACCACGGGAATGGCGCGCTCTTGAATCGTGGTCGGCGTCTCATAGCCCGTCTCACGGATCGCTGCTAGCACCGCTGGACTGAGACCCAGCACCTCAAATTTTTCTGGATACGGACCTTCCGGCACTGGCGGCGGCGGTGGTGGTGGCAGGGGTTCGACGTTAACGATCGGTTCGCGCGGCTCCCGCTCTTCGCGATCTCTCGGCCCCCGACCTCCGCGGTCTCCCTCACGGCCTCGGCCGCCATCCCGAGGACTGCGCTCCCGACGACCGTCGCCCCCTTCCCTCGGCGCACGCTCGCGACGCCCATCGCCCGTGCGTTCACCACCCTCACGAGGACCGCGCTCCCGGCGTGGTCCGCGACCATCTGCGCCACCTGCCTCATCGGTCCGGCGTTGCCGCGGTGGACGTCCCTCCTCACTCCGCCCTGCGGAACGCGCTGTTCTTTCTCCATCTGGTAAAGGTTTTCCATCCTGATCCTCAAACCGAGGTCGGCGGCTGGGCTCAGTCTCTTTAGCTGCCGCCGGTTTCTTTGTCAGTCCAAGCAGGCTTCTCACACCGGCTTTGATGCGTCCTAGCATCGAGGGTTTTGGGTCTTCCTTTGCGTTCTTGCTCACTGATTTATAGTCTTTCCGCGCCCGTTATCGCCTAAAAACCACTCCATTGCAAACGCCCATCTGCAAGGTGGACCCTGGGTAGCCACAGGTGGATGCCTCACAGTTGCAAACTGATCGCCTTGCTGCTCTGCTGCTTCAATGACCGATCCCGCCTCCAATCGCTTTGTCCAAATCGACGACGCCGCCCGTGAAATCAACCCCTGGACTCACAACGAATGGCTCTGCCGCCCTGACCTCGTCGCGGCTGAAAAACTCCTCCTGGTCCGCGCCAACATGGCCCCTGGTCATTGTCACCCTTTTCATTACCACCCGCACCGGGAGGAGATCATTTACGTTCTTTACGGTCGCGCAGAGCAGTGGGTCGGCACCGAAAAGCGCCTCCTCTCTGCGGGTGAAATGGCTCACATTCCCGCTGGAACCATCCACGGCACCTACAATCCCCATCAGGAACCCCTCGTTTTCTTAGCCATCCTTTCCCCCGCCAAGCTCCCCGAACCCGCCGCTAGCGATCCCGATCCCGTCGACGTTTCTGCCGAAGCTCCTTGGGCCACGATCCGCCAGGGACTGCCCGAGTGCCTCACCTTAGCCTAGCGTGGATGATGAGAAGAGGGTCTTTCTGATCCGGCGAAAGCAGCGGTCTAAGCTTCCCCCTCCTCTGGCGCTAACTCCGGCACCAGATCTTTTCTTTTCAGCCCCCGTCGAAAACGCCTCAAAAAGAGGAACACCCGCGCCCTCCAACTCCAGGGAGCATAACCTTCCAGATCGAGCACTGTCCGGGTTTCTTCCGTCCACCGTCGTTTGTATTCGAAATCCCCCGCCAGAAAATCAACCGACTTCGCCCCCGTTCGGTAGGCATGCTCCATCGCCCAATCCCATGCCGCCGTCCCGACAGACCGCCCAGGGAATGACGGATCACGCCCCACCTGAAAAGCGAACACCTGCGTCCCCTCCCGCAACAAATGCACCATCGAAACGATCTTGCCCCCTGAGACCAGGTAGCACAGTTCGCTCCTCCCAGCTTGCTGCCACAGCGGAATGAGTTCCCGGTGTACTTTCAGTGCCCGCTCTCTCAAAAAGTGGCTTTCCAGCCCCTGAAACTGCTGCGCATGCAAACGAAACAAGGCCTCAACGGCGTCTTCCCCTGTCGGCGACTCCGACCCCGTGTGAAAGGTCACCCCATACTGTTCGGGAAGCTGCGCCTTGATCTTCCGATACTGCGCCCGCCATTTCCTGGAACGCGACGCGATGACATCCTCCCAAACCGGGAAGTCCAAATTCAAAAACCGGCAGGGTGTCCGATTCAACACACCGAACCCTGTCGTCAAACGCTCAAGCTCCTCCTGCAATAGAGGCAAAACAGCGGACTCGGCCGGCAGTCGGTTCAGCCTCATCGCATCCCACTGGCCATTCAGTTCCAGGAGTCTCCCCAAAAGCAAAGGTGCCAAATCATGCACCCGCTCGACCGGAATCATGAGGTTCATTCTTTCCCCCTGAGCATTCCCAATGCCGGCCATCAACGACAACTGGCGTAGCCCACGGCGACTTCCCTTATCTTCACGACCAATCACAAAGGGTGCCACGGCGACCACCTCACCCATCTCCTCCGCCACGCAGAGCGCCAGTTGCACCGATTCCTCATGCGCCTGCCACCAGCGCCAGATCCAGTCCCATCGCATGAAAGGCGTGATGATCTCACACCTGTCTAGCAAACCATCCCAAACCGGTCCCAAAGCCGCCAATTCGGCACCCGTCCGAATCCAACGGGTCGTCGTCTCTCTGGCTTTACTGTGCAGGCTTCGCTCTCCATCCACAGACGGAATCTCGTTGCGCCCTGTGGCCGCAAATTCCCCTTTCATGAAGCTGGCTGACACTCCCGTCATGCGACTAAATGCTCATCGCCACCGGCCGAGAAGCGGTGATTTGGTTGAAAACAGGGTTGGAAAAACTCGGAGTTTAGCACCTCTAAACATACGCCTTACCTTGAACGGTATAAAATGGAATTTTTGATAATTATTGAATTTTTAATGCTCGCTCTGCAAATCGGCCCTTTCCCCCGCCCTCCTCACCCATGACTTTGACGCCCCCCTTCCATTTCATGACCATCCTCCTCACCAACGACGACGGCATTCACGCCGACGGCCTCAACGCTCTCTACCAGGCGGCTCTTTCCCTTCCGTCCGCCCGAATCATTACTGTCGCTCCATCC
>JBIIUD010000032.1:0-10188 GCA_044340175.1 Verrucomicrobiaceae bacterium | reverse complement strand
AAACCCCCTTGGCCCCGCTGTCATGCCCACCATGCCCCGCATCCAGCACCACCGTATCAAACGTGCTGCTGCTGCCGATGTAGGAGGGACGGATGACCGGCTCGATCAACTTGCAAAGATCCAGCCTTGAAAACAGCGCCTGGCCGCCTTGGTAGAGCACCGGATAGCTGAGGATGAACTTGATGTTGTTCACCAGCATTTCCTGGCTGCCCACCTGCCCCTTGATGATCAAGTTGGGATTCCGAAACCAGACATGTTTGCCATCGACCTTGTGAGTACTGAAGCGATAGAACAGCCGCATGGATTCGCCCGTCACATACTCGCGTCCATCGACCTTCACGACTTTCCAAACGTTGCCTTGAGCAGGCGGCAGTTCTTCCTCATTAAGCGGTGGCGGCTCGGGCTCGACATCTTTGCTCATCGTCACCTGCGCCTCGGGCACGGCCTGAGCTGCCGCCGGGGGGGTGGGTGGGGTGATCCGAGTCGTGGGCTTCTGCAGAGCTGATTTGCTTTCCGCTAATTTCGCCCCCGCTTTGTCATCGGTGGCAGCGGCTTTGGCAGCTCCTGGCATCATGGCCAAAACCGGTGGCCCCATCTCTGCAGGCGAAGGCGGACCCACCTGCACCGCCACCCATGAGCGCGTCAGGTCAGCGAGATCCGGTGGCCCTTGAAATTGTGCCTGCACCAATGCCGCCACCTTTTCCGGATTTGGTACACCGTGGTAAGAAGACGCCCAAGCTGCCTCAATTTGCTGGAGCACGGTCAGATCAGGTGGACCCTGAATCGGCTCGATCGCAATGGCTTTAGGCAGCACAACCGCTACCTCAGGCGCGGGCGCGGGCACGGGCATGGGCGTCATCGCAGGTGGCTCAGACATCTTCGGAGGCAGCGCTTCCACCTGCGCCAGTTTCGGCATCCGGTCTTCTGGCTCCGGTGCCAGCGGAACGTCTTCCACGGGCTCTACTTTGCCCTCCGGCAGAGGGGAGCGCACCTCCACCGAACGCACATCTTCACGCTCAGGCCCAGGCGCCATCAAGACCACCACCAGCAGCGTCGCCGACAAGGCACCCACCCAGGTAGAGGGTCGTTGGAGCAGGGTCAGAAGAAATTGCTTCATGCAAAAGCGAGACCACCCAGGCATCTGGCAGCAGGGTGCGGACCCTTCAAACTATAGCAACATGCGTCTTGTGCAAAGAGTTCTTCAGTCACTCGCGCGACCTGGAGTCCACCCACAGTGTGACCGGACCATCATTGACCAAGTCCACTTTCATGTCCGCACCAAAAATTCCAGCAGCAACAGGTCTGCCCAAAGCCACACTCACCTGCTCTTTAAACTTTTCATACAGTGGCACCGCGTGTTCAGGCCTCGCCGCCCGTATGAAACTCGGCCGATTCCCTTTTTTCGTGCTGGCATGCAGAGTGAACTGACTGACCACCAAAATTTCGCCGCCGATAGCACGCACATCCAGATTCATCTTCCCTTCGCTATCGCCAAATATTCGCATCCCCACAGTCTTTGCCGCTAGCCACTCCCCATCCTCCTCATTGTCGGCCTCTTCAATGCCGACCAGGACCAGAAGACCGCGCCCGATCTGGCCCGTCACCTGCTCTCCTACCTGGACACTCGCCCGTGTCACCCGTTGAATCAAAACTCTCATCGCGCCGCTAGCGATACCTGATCTCTCCTCCATTGCAATCAAACTCCCGCCTTTGAAAGCAACGCCAACATAGCTTTTGTTTGGCTTTCCAGACATCGACCCGCATAATGATGCTCTTGTGATCGCACATCACTCCACTCAACCCTACGCAACCTGTCTGCGCCATGTCTGCACCTGGAGCTTTGCGGCTGTGCTTCTGCTCTCATCCGTCCACGCCGGCACCTTTGTGATCAGTGACGAAGTGGAAGAAGTGCTGCAGTTCTCACTAGCCCCCGCAGCCCTGACCTCCTCACCCTCGGGCGAATGGCTGGTGGCATTGGATCAAAGAGAGAAACCTTCCCTGCGGGCCGTGCGCATTTTGAAGTCGGGCGAGGTCATCCCCTTCCCCGACCGAGCCATGAGCACTGCCGACACCGGCGCACGACTCCCGCTTGATGCACTTGAAGCCATCTCGGTCAGCCAGGATGGCATTGTCTGGATGCTTGACAATGGACGCCGTTCCGAGACCAACCCCAAACTGGTGGGTTGGAACATTGAAAAGGATCGGCTCCACCGAATCATCCACTTGAACGCGCCCGCAGTCATTCCCAGCTCGTTCTGCACCGATCTGGCCTTAGACCCCACCGAACCCATTGCCTACATCGCCGATCCCGCCAAAGGCCAAGATGCCGCCTTGATCGTCGCCGACCTGAACACCGGCCTTTGCCGCCGCCTCCTGCAAGGCTCCCCCTGCGTCCAGCCTGATCCCAGCGTCACCCTCCCTGTCAGCGCCCTGAGTGAGCGCACCACCCGCCGCATCGATGGCACAACCACCGTCACTCAGTGCGGCGTCGATGCCCTCGCTATCGACCGACGGGGCGAGTGGCTCTATTTCGCGGGCCTGCAATCGCACACCCTGTATCGCCTGCCCGCCCCTCTGCTAAGGAACCTGGATACCCCCGAGGCAGACCTTGTCAAAGCGGTGGAAAACTACGCCACCAAACCCACCTCCATCAGCATGGCCATGGATTCCAAAGGCAACCTCTACTTGGGTGAGTCCGCCAATCGCGCCATCGGCATCATCGATGCCAAAGAACGCACCTACCGCCCCCTGGTCTCGGATGTTCGCCTGCTCTGGCCTGACAGCCTTACTTTTGGCCACGACGGTCGGCTCTATTTTTCTTCCCCAAACAAAACCGCGCCCAAGGCTGGTGATAGCACGCCATCTCAGGTCAAAGTCACTTATAGCCTCTTTCGCACCCGCACCCCTGCCTCCGGCCGCGCCGGAGATTAGAGCGTTCCAATACGATGCCGCGCAAGTCGCGTAATGCATTGAGCTGCCAATGCCGCAACTTCGGAGTTCGGGCTAAACGGCGCTCTCCTTTTGACAGCGAATCACCTGAGTCTCAGTGATCAGCCAATCCATGCGTTGATCATGCGATTCCAGAGGCAGTGAATCCACCACCTGCCAATCCAAAGCCACTCCGACCTTCAAGGTCGTCGCCGTTGTCCTGGCCAAATAGCGGTCGAAATAGCCGCCTCCACGACCCAGACGGGCCCCCTCATTGGAAGTAAAAAACAGACCCGGCACCAAAACGACCGCCACTTCTTCAGGTGCTAACCGTTGCGTCACGGCCTGGTTCGGCTCCCAAATGCCATAGCGACCTTGCTGCAATTGCCCCGCCGCTTCGACACAGTAAGCCTCCATTTCACCCATTGCTCGATGCGTCTCCTTGTCCACATGCAGACCAAACACGGCCGTGCGTAAACCTGCCGCGTGCAGATCCCCCATGACATTTCGCACCAGATCGATCTCATCGGAAAGCCCCCCAAACAGAGTGACGACAGCCCCCGGGGGGAGCTGCAATGTCTCAAGGCAAAAGCCCCTGACCCTATGTCCAAGAGCATGCCACCCAAACTCCAGAGTGGCACGGTCAATGAGAGCCAACCTCTCCTTGAAAGCTTGGCGGGCGGCACTCTTCACGATCAAACTGAACCCTCCTCCGTTAGAAGACTCAGCTTCCAGAACGGGTCAGGACGTTTAACGCAAGCGTTGTGGCGGACAGTAGAAAAACAAGCCAAGCGAGAAGCTGCATGATCAAGAAAAAATAGAAGGATTGATAATCGGGGAAGAACCGTCAAAGAGTCATCACTGAGGAATCTGTGGCAGCAGTCGATCAAAACTACTCCTCCAGGCACCGGTAGCGTCTTGGGTCTCCCAATCCACCCGCACCACTTCAGGAACCATCAGCCCGGACGGCTGGTTGGCCGGTGAACTGGTGACGGTGTCGGTCGCCAAAATCTGAACGATCAAAAGCACGACTCCCAAGATGAGGCAAACCACAGACAGCGGCACCAAGCCAGCTTCAGGATCTTTCTCTTCGTAGAATTGTTCCGTGTCTTTATGCGCCGCACGCTTGATCGGAGCAGCGGAAGGCGTCGCGATCTTTGGACGCCCTGGTGCCGGTGTGCCCTGGAGCTTCACGGTCGCCTTTGGAAGCGCACTGGTGCCACCACCGGCTGCCATAGGAGAGGTACCACCCCCCACCGGACGCGGCGCTGGACGTGGTGCCAATGGGGCCGTCGTGGCACCCGTTTCAAGACGTGGGGCGGCTCCAGGTGCCGTCGGCGCACCAGGGGCTCTAGGCGCGGCAGGAGCCGCAGGTGCTACAGGAGCCACTGGCACAGGCGGACGCGGCGCAGCAGGTGCCGAAGGCGCAGGCGGCGCACCGATGGCTGTCGGCGCCGGTGGCATTGGGCGGGCGGCGGATGGCGGCGGCATCGGCGCAGGCGGCAACGTCACTGGCGCAGTGCTGGACTTCGGCGCTGGCGGAGGCAGCGGGGCGGATGGCAGTTGGATCGGAGCCGTCGCCTTCTTAACCGCTTGAGGAACCGGCATCACGGGAGCCGTCGCTTCACGCGGCTGAGTCACACCAGCCGCTGGGCGCGCCCGCAGAGTGATGCGAACAGTCTCTTTTTTCAAAGGCACCGCGCTCGTTTTAGGGCTGGGCGGTGGCGGGATCGGGTTCGGATTTTCGTCGCTCATGGAAACTAGTGTTCGGGAAAGAATTTTTTATCTCGGATAAGGTCTCATTAAAGGGTTTCCCAGCGCAAGCGTCAATCCTGTTTTCAACGAATCATGCGTTCTCCTGGATTATTCATGCATCGCAAGATTCGAAGTGGCTCAGACCCCTCCTCATGCCTTCTTCGTGGTAACAGCCTTTTCACGGAGTGGGAAAAGCTCGCGACAAAGCAGACACACCGTGCCGTCGCACCCACGCGCGGTGCAGTGTTCACGACCATAAAAGATGATCTGCAAATGCAGACTGTTCCAAGCGCTTTGCGGAAACAGCTTTTTCAAATCTCTTTCCGTTTGCAGCACTGAGCGCCCATTGGTCAGCTTCCACCGCTGAGCCAATCGATGGATATGGGTATCGACAGGAAAAGACGGCACCCCAAAGGCCTGGGCCACGACCACCTGGGCGGTCTTGTGCCCTACCCCTGGGAGTTTCTCCAAATCCGACAACGCTTTCGGCACTAGCCCCTCATGCTCATCCAGCAAGATGCGCGAAAGCTGCTGGATCGCTTTTGCTTTTTGCGGCCCGAGACCACAAGGCCGCACGATGGCTTCAATTTCCGCCACCGATCGAACTGCCAACGCTTGCGGCGTCTTGCCCAGCTCACCAAACAGTCGCGGTGTGATCTGATTGACCCGAACGTCGGTGCACTGAGCCGAAAGCAGAACGGCAATCAGCAGCGTGAAAGGATCCTCATGATCCAATGGCACCGGTGTTTCCGGATACAGCTCAAAAAGCCGCGTTAAAACATGTCTTGCCCGCTCAACTTTGGTCACAGGAATAGCCGCCTATTAGGAGCTCTTCTCGATGCGCTGCACCATCTTTTTGACGTGGTCATGCTTGGCCCGCGGCTTCATGATGGCCAGGCTCTGAGAGAAAGAACCCCATTTCAAGACCCGAATATTGACCTTCCTGACACCCCACTGATTCATGGTGTCCTTATCCGGCTTGTAGAGATCAATCGTGTTAGTGCCCACCAGCGCCGAACCATAGTCGTCCACCTGATAAACATACGGAGCCCCTTCAATCTGAAAAACCGTGCCCACAGGATACACGGACCAATCCGCAGCCGCACTGCGCACTCGGCCAAATTTCAAATCCGACCCCACCGCCGTGCTAACTCCATGCTGGATATGATCGGACTCCGTGTGCGTGTAAGCCGTTGTCCGCACGCCTGGGATCACTTTGGTTTTAGCCAGAGTCTTCTGACTTCCCTTCAACTTGGAGGAACTGGAGCAGGCTGAAAAAAGACAGGCTACAAGTCCTAACAGGATAATGCGTGAGTTCATCATGAGGAATTGGTTCGGAAATATTGATAATCAGACCAACATTTCCAAGAAGAGTGGACTATCTGAATTCGAAACGCAAACTTTCTTTTTGATCTGGCCCGTTCAAGCAGCTTGCTATCAAGCTCAAATGAACCGTGACCACTCACCTTCGTGAGGTCACCACCTCAAACGGTTTTGCGGCGACGCTTGATGTGCAGTTGGGCCGTCGCCCGCTGGATGCTTGCCATTACAGCAGCAACCTCTTCCTGCTGCTCTCCATGCTTGAGATTGGCAAGAGCGTGCTTGGCCCGCTCCAATGCGTCTTCGACAGCTTTCTCATCGATCGCTTCGGCATGAATCGCCATGTCAGTCAAAACACGTGCGCTGTTACCCGTGATCTCGACCAATCCTTCACCCACAGCCAGTTCAGTCACAGTCCCCGATTTGGTGAAGCGAAGTTCACCCGGCTGGAGCGTCGTCACCAAAGGAGCATGCATTGGTAGCACCCCCATCTCCCCCTCAAAGCCAGGGAGCACCACCGTGTCCACCTCATCAGAGAAGACACGGGCTTCTGGCGTTACGATTTCAAGTTTAAGCGGCATGAATTAAGGCGTTTGGTCGTGTTCAGAGTTCAGTGGTGCGTGATTGAATCGCCCGAGGGCCATTTCCCAAAAGACGGGAAACGATCACCCGAGCTCGTGCACTTAGCTCTTTTCAACAGAGTCAATGCCACCCTTCATGTAGAAGTTGGATTCAGGGACGCTATCGTGTTTGCCATCGAGGATCTCAGCAAAACCTTTGACGGTTTCCTTGACGGACACATAGACACCAGGCGAACCCGTGAAAACTTCCGCCACGTGGAAGGGTTGGGACAAGAAGCGTTGGATTTTCCGGGCGCGGAACACGGTCAGCTTGTCCTCGTCATTGAGTTCGTCCATCCCGAGGATGGCGATGATGTCCTGAAGGTCTTTGTAGCGCTGAAGCACGGATTGCACACCACGGGCCACACGGTAGTGTTCCTCACCAACGACTTCCGGTGCCAGAGCTTTCGACACGGATGCGAGAGGGTCAACCGCAGGGTAAATGCCGAGTTCTGCCAGCGAACGCTCAAGCACGACGGTCGAGTCAAGGTGGGCGAAGGTGTTGGCTGGTGCAGGGTCAGTTAAGTCATCCGCTGGCACGTAAACGGCCTGGAAAGAAGTGATCGAACCCGACTTGGTGGAAGTGATGCGCTCCTGCATCGCACCCATTTCAGCGGCCAGTGTGGGCTGATAACCCACGGCAGATGGCGTCCGTCCGAGCAACGCAGACACTTCGGAACCCGCTTGGGAGAAACGGAAAACGTTATCGACGAACATCAGCACGTCCTGGTTCTTCTCGTCACGGAAATACTCCGCCATGGAGAGAGCGGAAAGCGCCACACGCAGACGCGCACCTGGGGGCTCATTCATCTGGCCGTACACCAGGGCCACTTTGGAACCAGGAGCCAAGACAGGGCGGCCTTTATCGTCGATTTTGACATGCCCTTTTTCGTCCTTCTCCGTGGCAATAACGCCGGATTCAATCATTTCCCAGTAAAGGTCATTGCCCTCACGGGTCCGCTCACCCACCCCAGCGAACACGGAGTAGCCCCCGTGACCTTTGGCGATGTTGTTGATGAGTTCCATGATAACGACGGTCTTGCCGACACCCGCACCACCGAAGGCACCCACTTTACCCCCCTTGGTGAAGGGGCAGATCAGGTCGATCACCTTGATGCCCGTTTCCAGAATCTGAGCGGAAGGATCTTGATCGACGAGGGTTGGTGCAGGACGGTGAATGGCGTAACGCTTTTCGGTGACAGGTGGAGCTTGGTCATCCACGGCATCACCCGTGACGTTGAAAATCCGACCGAGAACGTTTTCACCAACTGGCACTGTGATGGGTGCTCCGGTATCCGTCGCGCTCATGCCACGCTTGAGACCGTCGGTGCTGCTCATGGCCACAGAACGCACCCAACCATCACCCAAGTGCTGCTGCACTTCACAGACCAAGCGGCTGTGCTTGCCTTCCAGATCAAAGGTGATCTCGAGGGCATTGTAGATCTCAGGAAGTTTGCCGGTGGCGGAGAAATCAACGTCCACAACGGGACCGATGACTTGGACGATATTGCCGATGTTGCTCATAGATGGGAAGATAAAGGGTGAAAGACAAGATTAGCCGAGGGCCATCTTCGCGGTGGTGATTTCGAGGAGTTCGTTGGTGATGGCAGCCTGACGGACCTTGTTGTATTCGAGGCTGAGATCTTTGAGCATCTGCTTCGCATTGTCCGTGGCATTTTTCATGGCCACCATTCGGCTGGAGTGCTCAGCGGCGCGGGATTCGAGCAGCATTTGATACAAGGTTCCGTTCACGTATTGCGGCAGCACGGTGGCAAACACTTGCTCGGCGCTGGGTTCAAATTTGTAATCAGGCAAGGTCGCGGCATCCACTTCCTTGGAAGTCGCATCAAAATCTCTTTTGCCACCCAGCGTCACAGGATTCACGGGCAAAAGCTGTTCCACAGCAGGCACCAAGGTGACGGTGTTGACGAAATTGTTGAAGGCCACCAAGACCTTTTTGTACTCGCCCGTCAGGAACTTCTCCTGGACGTAATTGCCCACAGAACGCAGCTCCAAAAACTTGGCGGGATCTTTGATCGGGAAATCCGCGATCAATGTTTTACGCAGACGAGCCAACGCTTGAGATCCTTTTCGGCCGATGGTGACAAACTCCACCTCAGGACCAAAATCAGAGAGGACGATCTTTTTCAGCAAGTTCGTATTGAGGGCACCGCACAAACCTTTGTCGGTGGTGATCACCACGACCAGCGTCTTCTGCCCCTGCCCTTCAGTGAAAAACGGATGCAAACCTTCCTCAGCGCTTTCCTTGAGCGCCACAAGGATCTGATTCATCAGCTCACTGTAAGCGCGGCCTTGATTGGCTTGGTCCTGGGCCTTCTTCATCTTCGCAGCCGCGACGAGCTGCATGGCCTTGGTGATTTGGGCCGTGTTCTTGACCGACTTGATTCGGCGGCGGATGTCGCGGGTGGAAGGCATTGGAAGGTAAAATCAGTGATCAGTAATCAGAAGTCAGTAACCCAACGGGATTGGTTACTTCCAAGAGGATTTGAAGTCAGCGATGGCGGATTTGATCTCGTCTTCGTTGCCGTCGAGCGTCTTCTCGTTACCGAGTTTTTCAATGAGTGCCGCCTTGCGTGTGTTCAAGTATTCTTCAAGAGCAGCTTGGAATTCCCGCACCCGGTTGACCGGCACATCATCGAAGTTGCCCTTCTGCATGGCATACAGGCTGATCACCATGATCGGCAGGCTTTTCGGCTGATACTGCTGCTGTTTGAAGAGTTCCACGATGCGGCCACCGCGATCGAGTTTGGCCTTGGTGGCGGCGTCGAGGTCGGAACCGAACTGGGCAAAGGCAGCCAATTCACGGAACTGAGCGAGGTCGAGTTTCGTGGTTCCAGAAACCTTCTTGATGGCCTTCGTCTGAGCAGCCGAACCCACGCGAGACACGGACAGACCGACGGAGATGGCAGGGCGGATACCTTGATAGAACAGGTCGGTTTCCAGGAAGATCTGACCGTCAGTGATGGAGATCACATTGGTCGGGATGTAAGCCGAAACGTCGCCTGCTTGGGTTTCGATGATCGGCAGCGCGGTCATCGAACCGCCACCGTAGTTTTCGCTGACGCGGCAGGAGCGCTCAAGCAGACGGGAGTGGAGATAGAACACATCACCTGGATAAGCTTCACGACCAGAAGGACGCTTCAAGATCAGGGAAACCTGGCGGTAAGCCACCGCTTGCTTGGAAAGGTCATCAAACACGATCAAGACGTCCTGGCCTTGATCCATGAACCACTCACCAATGGCGCAACCTGAATAAGGCGCCAAGTATTGGTTCACCGCGCTGTCAGAAGCCGAGGCGTTCACCACCACGGTGTACTCCATGGCGCCAGCGTCCTCAAGCGTTTTGACCACACGTGCCACGTTGGACTGCTTTTGACCGACGGCGACGTAGATGCAATAGAGAGGTTTGTGGCCAGCCAGTTTGCCCTGCTCAGCCGCTTTGTTTTGCTTGGCCTGAGAAATGATGGTGTCCACGGCGATGGTGGTCTTGCCGGTGGAACGGTCACCAATGATCAACTCGCGCTGACCACGGCCAATCGGGATC
>JBIIUD010000031.1:0-10207 GCA_044340175.1 Verrucomicrobiaceae bacterium | reverse complement strand
TTGGAGGTCTGGCATGGTGTGTGGATGATGCTTCTATACGCGGGTGTGGCGGGTGTGCAAATAGGGAGGGCTGGCGAGTAAAGGATCAATCGAGTATGGTGAGTTCCGGGGGGGCTGGGTGCCCGGGTTAAGCTGCTCGGGCCAGGAATGGCCCGGATACGGGGAGCTGCTCGGGCCAGGAATGGCCCGGGTACGGGGGTTTGCGAGTCGGTCAATTTACGGCAGATTAACGAATGGATGTGAAAAAGTGTGAGGTGATCGGAGTGGGCGCAGCGACCAGGGATCGTTTCCTGCTGGTCGAGGCTTTTCCTGTGGGCGAGGGCGTGTCGGAGGTTTTGGCGACGGCGGAAGATGAGGGCGGGCCGGTTGCGACGGCACTGGCTTTTTTGGAGAGGCAGGGGCGTCGCTGTCAGTTGGTGGATGCCGCAGGGGACAAGGCGGAGTCGGTCATCTTGGTGCGGCGTAGCGATGGGGCCCGGCATATTTTATTCGGGCGTGGCGGTGGTTCAGAGCCTGGGGTGGCGGTGCTAAGGGCAGAGTGGTTCGAAGGCGCGCGCCTGCTGCATGTGAATGGTCGGCATGAGGCGGTGGCTCGTGAGGCGGTGCGGTTGGCGCATGAAGCGGGGGTGATGGTGTCGTTTGACGGTGGGGCCGGGCGGTATCGGGAATCGATCCGGGACCTGGTGGAGGCCAGTCACGTGCTGATCGTAGCGCGGGAGTTTGCGGAGCGCTACGCAGGCGTGGAGGGTCTGCTGGAGGCGGGTGCGCTACTGGGGGCGTTGCCAAAAGCGGAGGTCGTGGTGATCACGGATGGAGTGCGTGGGAGTTGGGTCAGGTCGCGGGCAGGAGAAACCTTTCATCAGGAAGCCGTCGCCGTTGCGGAGGTGGTGGACACGACGGGCTGCGGTGATGTTTACCACGGGGCCTTTTTGCATGGACTCTTGAGCGGGTGGTCGCTGAAGGAGTGTGCGGTTTTTGCCAGCCAATGGGCGGCTGAAACGGCGAAAGGACTGGGAGGGCGGTGGGCGATGCGCGCTGCTCAGTCGCGATAATTAAAAAGGTCAGCCAGCTTCCAGGGAGTCTCTGGTGGTGTTTGCAGAGCACGGGTGAGAGCCTCTGAGATGCGGAGTTGCATTCGGTTGGTGAGCTTGCGGCCTTTGCGGGCGCGCTGAACGGTTTTGTGTGTCAGCGGTTCTTTGCTGGCGGCGACGAGGCCATGATTGTCCAGACCGTGTTCGGTCATGATTTTATCTAGCGGCTGCTGCCCAAAGTTGCGTTCTTCTTGGTCTTGTCCCATGCTGGCACACCCTCACCCAAACCCACCACCGATCAAGCCCGTTCATGCGCGTTCTTCTCACCACCACCAGTTATCAAGACACTCCTGGCGATCATCATGCGCTGCTGGAGGCGCAGGGTTATGAGATACACCGTGAGCGTGGACCGCTTCCAGAGAGCAAGATGCTGGAACTAGCGGGTGATTTTGATGCGTTTCTGTGTGGGGATGACGAGATCACAAAGGCGGTGCTGGACAAGGCGCTGCCTCGGCTGCGGGTGATTAGCAAGTATGGCATCGGGCTGGACAAGATCGATGTGGCGGAGTGCACGGCGCGGCAGTTGCCGGTGCTGTTTACGCCGGGGGTAAACCACACGACGGTGGCGGAGCACACGTTCTGCTTGTTGTTGGCTTTGGTGCGGAACTTGGTGGACAGTGCCTGCTCGGTTCGGGAGGGGCATTGGAAACGGGTGACGGGACACGAGATTTGGAACAAATCGATGGGCATCGTGGGATTGGGTCGCATTGGTCAAGAGGTGGCCAAGCGGGCGCTGGCTTTTGGGATGAAGGTGCACGCTCTGGATCCGTATTGGCCGGAGGCGTTTGCTACGGAGAACGGGATCACACGACATGAGGTGGTGGAGACGATGCTGCCGGAGATCGATGTTTTGTCCCTGCATGCCAATTTGAGTGAGAGCACCAAGCATCTGATTCGCGCGGATCGGATTGCCTTGGCAAAGCCGGATCTGTTGGTGATCAACACGTCGCGGGCGGAGCTAGTGCACATGCCGGACATGATTGCTGCGCTGGATGCTGGCATGGTCGGGGGCTACGCGACGGATGTGCTGGATGAGGAGCCGCCCCCGGAGGATCACCCGCTGCTGCGGCATCCCAAGGCGCTGATCACACCGCACATCGGCTCACGCACTTATGAAAGTGTGCCGAGGCAAGCGCTGCGGGCGACGCTGAATCTAGTGAACTATCTGGCGGGAGCACCGGATGTGATTCAAGCAAATCGCTGGTAAGCGACTTGGGCAGAAGTGAGTTTAGGAGCGTCCAAGGGAGGCTGAGAAATATTTTCACACTAAATAGTCTTGCTGGGTTGAGAGATAAACGGTATAAGTGGCGTATTGAGAGCGCACCTGATGGTGTGAGTGCGGCGCGAGCAGCGTCGGCATTCCTCAAGAAGATTTTTCCCAGCTCATGCTGATTCTAACAACTACCCTCCACTCTCTGCGCAGTCCGATGACGGCGCGGTGTGGATTGCACGCATGAGAAGGTGGTCAATTGAAGCGCAGGCCTTACGGGGATTCTCGTGCCTTTTTCAAGCAGGATGTGCCGGAGCATCGAGGCATCTCCTAAACGGTTTTCATTTTTCATTAACACACACGGAGGTCAGTCATTAGCAATCCATTCAAAACACTCAATAGCAGCGGTTTCGGCGGTAAAAAGCCGTCCGGTGGCAGTAACAACAACAACCGGAAGCGGAACTGGGGGCGTTACGCCGACCAGACCCGCATCAACGAACGAATCCGGGCACCCAAGGTGCGGGTGGTGGATGGAGATACCAATGCTCAGTTGGGAGTGATGCCGACCCACCAGGCGATTCGCCTGGCGAAAGACCGGGGCGTGGACCTCGTGGAAGTGGCGGCCACAGCTGATCCGCCGGTGTGCCGGATTGTCGATTACGGCAAGTACAAGTACACGCTGGAGAAGCACAAGAAAGAGGCGGCAAAGCATCACAAGGCTTCGAAGTTGAAGGAACTGAAGTTCCGTGTCGGCATTGATCCGCACGATTACTTGATCAAGATCACTCACGCGGAAGACTTTTTGGCAGAAGGCCACAAACTGCGCATCCAGTTGCAGTTCCGTGGGCGTCAGATGGCGCACCAAGAGCTGGGGCATTTGCTGGCTGAACGGATCAAAAAGGATCTATTGACCATGGGCTTGGTGGATGCGGCGCCGCGGCAGGCGGGGCGGAACATCAACATGCAGATCAGTCCTTTGCCTGAGAAACAGCGGGTGCGGAAGATCAAGACCCACTTGAAGGGCGTCACTGATGAAACGGATGCTCACCACTCAACCAACGTGGCTCCTGGCCAAGGACCTCAAGAGGATGAGCATGATGATGAAGATCACCATGAAGAGGACGAGCACCACGACGAAGTGGGTGCCGCAGCGGCCGCCGAGCCAAAGGTGGAAGCTGCACCCACACCCGCTCCTGCGCCAGTGGCCAAGTCCAAGAAGTTCGAGCCCAACGACATTCAGCCAAGTGAGCAATCCTGATCGGTTGGAGGTCTTGACCCTGGAGTTTCTGGGGTCAGCCTCTTTCAGGTCAGAAGACTTTTTGACTCGTCATGCGGTTGCTGCTGTTTGACATTGATGGCACGCTCGTGGATACCCGCGGTTCGGGGCTCGCGGCTTTATTGGATGCCGTTGAAGACGTCTTTCAAGTGCCACGGGAATCGGTGCCGGCGCTGGATTTGGCGGGTGCCACGGATGGCGCGGTGTTACGAACGTTGTTTCAGCACTTGGGGCGTGTGGATGATCTGCACACACGCCAGCGCTATTTGGAGTGTTATGTTCAGCATCTGGAGCGGCGGCTTTGTGGCGATGCTTTTGCGGGGGTCTGCCTGCCTGGGGTGATGGGGTTGATGGCCGAGTTGGCTCGGTTACCTGAGGTTCGCCTGGGCTTGCTGACGGGGAATGTGCGCGCGGGGGCGGATCGGAAACTCAAGCGTTTCGAACTGGAGCGCTTTTTCGAAGAGGGGGCTTTCGGGGATGATGCGGATGATCGTAATCTGCTGGGGCCAGTGGCGGTGCAACGGTTTGAAAAGAGGCTAGGAAAACCAATACCTGTGGAAGAGGTGATTGTGATTGGGGATACGGTGAAGGATGTGGCCTGCGCGCGGGCGCTAGGGGCTCGTTGTCTTGCGGTGGCCACGGGTGTGCAGGGCAGAACTGGACTTTTGGAAAGTGGGGCTTGGCATTGTTTGGACGACCTTCAAAATACCGACCAAGTGGTGAACTTGCTGACGAGTCACTGGGTTTAGTCTGATGTGGCAGGAAACCAAAGTGACCTTGGATGAAGCTGCTTTGCAGGCGGCCTGTCTGGACCGTGGGTTGCCTTGGAAGGTGCGGGTGGTGGCAGAGACAGCTTCGACCAATGATCTGCTGCGGGAGGAAGGTCGGCTGAGTGATCGGAGGAATGAAGTCGTTTTTGCTGAGAAGCAGACGGCCGGTAGGGGGCGGCGTGAGCATGTTTGGGAGGGAGCGGCGGGTCGGGATTTGCTTTTCTCGCTGATGTTGAAGCCGGAGGTGGCCGTGGCCAAGTGGACGCGGGTGACGCAGTTGACGGCTTTGGCGGTGTGCCGAGCAGTTGAGCGTGAACTGGGGTTGCGGGCGGAGATCAAGTGGCCGAATGACGTGCTGCTGGAGGGCAAGAAGGTGTGTGGCATCCTCGTGGAATCTTTTGGTGGGATTGCGGGGGCTTTTTTGGTGATTGGGATCGGTTTGAATGTGAATGCGGAGGCGTTTGAAGGGGAGTTGCAGTGGACGGCGACCTCCCTGCGGATGGCTTGTGATTCGCCGACAGTGATGGAGCGGGGGCTAGATCGAGGTGGGATCGCGGTGGCGCTGATGCATGAGTTGCATGAGGCTTTGCAGGCGATTGAGGATGACGGGCGTTATCGAGGCTGTCTGGAGGAGGTGAGGCAACGCAATGCGTGGTTGGGGCGGCAGGTGCGCATGCGCATTGAAGGGCAGGAATGCTGGGGACGGGTGACGGGGCTTTCCGAGGAGGGAGCGTTGCTGCTGCAGACGGCTGAAGGTGAGGAAAAGGTGATTTATAGTGCCGAGCAGGTCAGGCTTGTTTGAAAGAGGGGTTTGACGTAAAAAGATGAACGGAATCTGCCGTGCAGCGTCTTCAATCCCTCCTTTCCGACAATGACAATCACTCCCGAACTCTACGAAAAGCTAGGTGCGTTCTACATGGGCCGCGAATACGATGTGGCGACCAAGGCAATGGCGGAGAGCCTGGTGATGTATGACTCGAAAGACCTCGTTACCCATGGGGTGGTGTTGGGCATGACGGGCTCAGGAAAAACAGGACTTTGTCTGGCGTTGTTGGAGGAGGCGGCGATGGATGGCGTGCCGGTGATTGCGATTGATCCGAAAGGCGACATTGGCAATCTGCTGCTGCAGTTTCCGAATCTGAGCGCCGAGGAGTTCAAGCCATGGGTGAATGAGGACGATGCGCGGCGGAAGGAGCGGACGGTGGATGAACACGCGGCCAATCAGGCTGAAATTTGGGCAAACGGACTGGCCGATTGGGGTCAGGGTAAGGAGCGCATTCAAGCGCTGCGTGACAAGGTGGACATGGCGATCTACACGCCAGGCTCGAATGCAGGTCTACCGGTGTCCATCTTGAGCTCGCTCGATGCGCCGAGTGAGGAGGTGATGGAGGACCGGGAGATGCTGGCGGACCGAATCGAGAGCACGGTTTCTTCGATGCTGGGGCTGATGGGGGTGGAGGCTGATCCTGTGCAGAGTAAGGACCACATTCTGCTCTCAAACATTGTGGCGCATTTCTGGGCCAAAGGACAGAACCTCTCTTTGGAGGTGCTGGTGCGTGCCATCCAGCAGCCGCCGATTCGCAAGGTGGGAGTGGTGGATATCGACACGTTCTTGCCGGAATCGAAGCGTTCGGATCTGGCCATGAAGCTGAACAATCTTCTGGCAAGTCCTGGCTTTGGCGTGTGGCTTGAGGGTGAGCCGCTCGACATTCAACGCATGTATTTCACGCCTGAGGGCAAACCGAGGATCTCGATCTTTTGCATTTCTCATCTGAGCGACAGTGAGCGGATGTTTTTTGTGTCCTTGCTGATGAACCAACTGCTGGGGTGGATGCGGCAGCAGAGTGGAACGACGAGTCTGCGCGCCCTGTTCTACATGGACGAGATTTTTGGTTATCTGCCGCCCACGGCTAACCCGCCCTCGAAAAAACCGATGATGATCCTGCTGAAGCAGGCGCGCGCGTTTGGGCTGGGGCTGCTGCTGGGGACACAGAATCCGGTGGATTTGGACTACAAGGCGCTGTCGAACATTGGCACTTGGTTTCTAGGCCGGCTGCAAACTGAGCGGGACATGCAGCGGGTTCTGGATGGGCTGCAAGGTGCGGCGAGCAGCAGTGGCGTGACTTTTGATCGTGCCACGCTGCAAAAGCTCCTGGCGGCCCTGGGCAATCGGGTCTTTCTGATGAACAATGTGCATGAGGATCATCCCGTGGTGTTCCAGGTGCGTTGGGTGATGAGTTATCTTTCCGGGCCACTTTCCCGTAACCTGATCAAAAAGCTGATGGATCCGGTGCGTCCGGCCAAGAAGGCGGAGGTGGTAGCGGCTGACGATGGGTTTGCGCCTCCAGGAGCCTCGAGTGGGGCGACATCGGCAGTTCGCAACACCATCAAGCCCAAGTTGCCTGAGGGTGTGGAAGAGTATTTCTTGCGGCCGAGTGGAGGAACGGGGGCGGAGCATCTGACGTATGTGCCGGCGATGCTGCGCTCGGCGGTGGTGGTTTTTGAAGATGCCAAGAAGGGCATCTCTGGGAAGCGTGTGGTGACGGTGGCCAATGAGATCGATTTGAAAGGGCAGCGGGTGAGTTGGGATCGGTTCATCGATCTGCCTCGGGAGCTGGAAGTGGCCAAATTTGAGAGTGTGCCTGACGAGGGTGTGGCCTATGCGGATCTACCCGGTGCGGCGCTCAAAAGTGGGACTTACAGCAGCATTGAGAAGGACTTTGTGGATGAGCTGTTCAACAAGGAGAGCATTGAGGTGTTCTTCAGTCCTTTGATCAAAGCTTACTCGAATCCGGGGGAGTCAGAGGGGGATTTCAAGGCACGCATGGCGCATGCGGTGAGAGAGGTGCGGGACAAGGCGGTGGACGAACTCAAGGCCAAGTCAGTGAAGGCGGTGAAGGCGCTCGAGACGAAGGCCATCAAGGCGATGGAAAAGGTGGAAACGCAGAAGGCTCAGGCGAGCAGCGCTAAGATGGCCACTTTCATGAAGGTAGGTAGCTCCATCCTGGGGGCGCTGCTGGGCGGGCGGAAGAGTGGGTTGGCCTCGGTGGCCAGTTCGACAACGGTGACGGGTGTCTCGCGTGCTTGGCAGCAGAGCAAGGAAGCGGATGCGGCTGAAGCGGAGTTGGAGCGGATCCGGGCTGAGATGGCGGATCTGGAGGCGCAGGCTGAGGAGGCGGTGCAAAAGGTGAAGGATCAGTATGAGCCAGATCAGTTGGTGCTGGAGAAGACTCGGATCACACCGCTCAAGAAAAACATTCAACCTGTGGCGACAGGCATCCTTTGGCTGCCGAATGAGGAGGTAAGGGGTGAGTTGCGGGCAGCCTGGGAGCGGTTTTCATGAATCGATTTGAGCACAGTAGATGTTTGCTGGCGGTGATGCTTGCCGTGGCGTTTCTGAGTGGATGTGAATCCAATCCTGGCACTGCGGGCTCGCGCTTTCATCCGGTGCATGCGCCTCAGGTGGTGGAGTCACAGACGGGAATCGCCAGTCTTTACTGGCAGGGGCGGCGCACGGCGAATGGGGAGCGTTTTGACCCGAGGGGATTCACGGCAGCGCACCGGAAATGGCCGTTCAATAGCCGGGTGAGGGTGACCAATCTGAACACGGGTCGCTGGGTGATCGTGCGCATCAATGATCGGGGTCCGTTCATCCGTGGGCGCATCATCGACATTACCCCGCCGGCGGCTCAGGCGATCGGCTTTGATCGGCGGATGGGGTTGGCGCGGGTGCGGATTGAGCGGTTGAAGTGATTCATCCCGAACTCCGAATTGGGAGGCACCGCGAACTTCGGAATTCGGGTTCAGCCGAGGCGTTTGCGATCCACGATTTGGTGGGTCTGGCGGTTTTTGAGGATGCTGTCGGCAGGGAGCACGCCAGCGAAGTGAGTCAGAGGATAAATCAAGCTGCGGCGGCCGATAAGGGTGCCGGGATTGATGACGGAATTGCAGCCGATTTCGGCGCGATCACCGATGACGGCACCGAACTTGCGCAGGCCGGTGGCGGTGACGTCTTCGCCACGATTGACGACGACCTCTTTGCGGTCGAGCCGGACGTTGGAAAGGATGACGCCGGCGCCGAGATGGGCACCGAGACCAAGAATGGAATCTCCCACATAATTGAAGTGGGGAACTTCACAGTCGTCGAATAGGATGCAGTTTTTGAACTCGCACGAATTGCCCAAGGTGCAGCCCTCTCCGACGATGACGTTTTCCCGCAGATAAGCGCCGGAGCGGATGACGGTATGGCGGCCGATCCAGGCGGGACCCTTGATGACGGCTCCAGGTTCTATGATGACGCCTTCATCAATGAAAACGTGCTCTCCCAGGTAAACACCGGGCGGTAGTTCGGTGCGGATGTCCCGCTTCAGGCGAAATTCCAGGTAGGACTCGATGCGTGTCAGGGCGGTCCAGACGGGCTCGTCCTCAGGGAAAAGCAAGGCGTGCTGGGTGGCATCGAGATCGAGGTAATCACGGGAGCGGAAAGACATGCAGAGGGACGCTGTTAAACGGTGAGCACTTCTTTTTCCTTGGAGGCGATGTGCTGATCGATCTCGGCGACACCCTTATCGGTGAGGTTTTGAACTTCTTTTTCGAGGCGGTGAAGATCGTCTTCGGTGATGAAGCTTTCTTTCTGGCCTTTTTTGAGGGTCTCGATGGCGTCACGGCGAGCCGAGCGCACACGGACCTTGGCTTCTTCTCCCATTTGACGGACGAGCTTGACCATCTGCTCACGTCTTTCTTGAGAGAGGGCAGGGATGGGTAGGCGAATGACTTTGCCTTCGATCGAGCCATTGAGGCCGAGGCGGGACTCGCGGATGGCGCGGTCGATGTCTTTCAGGGTGGCGGAGTCGAAAGGCTCAATGCGGATGAGGCGGGAGTCTGGCGTGGTGATCATGGCCAGTTGTTTGAGCTTCATGTGGGAGCCGTAGCTGGTGACGTGAACGTCGAGGCCTTCGACCAAGGCGGGGGAGGCTTTCCCGGTGCGAACGGCGGCAAATTCATGCACAGCGTATTCGACAGCCTTGGAGATAGACTCTTCGGCCTCCATCATAGTGAGTTCTGGATCCATAAACGGGAGCGGGTGGAGGGGTTTAAGCGGTCGCAGAAACGTAAGTGCCGACATGCTCACCGGTCAAGGCGCGGCGGATCATATCTGGCTCGACCATGCTGAAGACGCAGATGGGCATGTTGTTTTCCATGCACAGAGAGAAAGCGGCGGCGTCCATGACCTTGAGTTGGCGGACGAGGCAATCGTGAAAGGTGATGCGGTCGTAGCGCTTGGCATCAGGATTTTTGTTGGGATCACTGTCGTAGATGCCATCGACCTTGGTGGCCTTGAAGACGCATTGGGCGTCGATCTCACTGGCGCGCAGGGCGGCCGTCGTGTCAGTGGAAAAGAAAGGATTTCCAGTGCCTGCCGCAAAGATGACGACGCGGCCCAATTCCAGGTGGCGCATGGCTTTGCGGCGGATGAAGGGCTCGGCGACATTGTCCATCTTGATGGCGCTTTGGACCCGGGTGGGAACGTCCAGTGCTTCCAGCATGCTCTGAACGGCAAGGGCGTTCATGACGGTGGCCAGCATGCCCATGTAGTCGGCGGTGGCGCGCTCCATGCCGCGATTGCTAGCACTGACGCCACGCCAGAAATTTCCGCCACCGACGACGACAGCGATCTCGAGTCCGGCTTGGTGAGCCTGTTTGATTTGAGTGGCGATGTCCTCCACGATGGGAGGAGAGATATTATCGGTGCTGCCAGGCTCCCGAAGGGCCTCGCCACTCAATTTCAACAACACACGACGGAACGGTTTTCGACCAGATGAATCACCCATGAAACGCTTTGATTGGAGTTATCAAACAT
>JBIIUD010000769.1:0-10219 GCA_044340175.1 Verrucomicrobiaceae bacterium | reverse complement strand
CGCTTCTGTTTGTGCCCTTGACCATGCTTGTAAATCCTTCTTCCGCGCAGCCATCAAGGCAAGCTTCGCCCATGCTGTGCACGACTGTTTGATGGAGGGCTCCTCCTTTAGCCAGCCACCGGCGGCATTCAAGTCACCTGCCTCCATCATCGAGTTCAAAAGAGCCGTTGCTAACTCCGCCCGTGCCGCCGAGTCAGCCTCGATTTTCCCAAGCCCCTGAAGACAGATTTGAATTCCTTTCGTCTGTCTCGCAATGTCGAACACTGGCCACAGTGCGTCTGTCCGAATCACGCGCCGACGTTCGCTTTCTTGGCCTGAGACCACCAACGGCTTGCTCAAAAAAAGTGCTACCAGTAAAAATCCAATTCGACTCATAAACGGCGAAAAAGGAGGTGGCCTAGACCACCCCCTTCTAAGATCAGAGGTTGAACACTGAAATCCACTCGAACTGCAACAATCAGAGCGCTATCACGCGATATTGCACAGCGGTTCCCGTCGCCACTGTGGTGGCGGAATCGGTGACCTGAACCGTGCCGACATCGGCAGCTCTTTCGTCAATCGTACCTGAGTTCGCCGCAGCGTTATTATCACTCACCATCGTCACAACGGACCAAGTTTTGCCATTTAAGGTGCGCTCGATGACAAACAACGCATCCGCTGGATAGTCAGTCGTTGAGAAGGTCACGACTGGATTGTCACCAGCAATCCCAAGAGCCACGGTCGGGCGCTTCGGGTGGACTGTTGGCAATAGTTCCAAGGAATCAAGATGCGACCAACCATTCAGGTGGGTGCTGTCACGGTTGGCACCCCGAAAGCGAGCGGCAACGAATTGGTCACCTGCTGCCGTTGGGACAGAAGCTCCGGTATCAATGGTCCGAGCTGCAGGTAAAACAACGCGTAGATCCACACCGTTTTTGGTGACGGGTGCAGTCGCACCAAAGACCGTGCCCGCCGCTGCGGTGTCGTTTGACGTTTGGGTAGTGAATCCCCCGTTGCCCGTTCCGGTTGGCAATACAAGGTCACTAACCGTCATACGGTTGACGGCGACAGAATAAGGGGTCGCTGTCGTTGAAACATTATTGCGAGCGGCATCACCAGAACCCGTGTTGGTGTAAGTGAATCCACCGGGTAAAGTCAGGCGTGCAGCTAACCCGTTGAACAGCGCTCCAGCAGCTCCGAAACGATAACGAACACCACCTTCACCGTCGCTTGTCCCGGCATTCACGCCGCGGCCGTTGCCAACAAGAGTGTAGTTGTAAACTCTCACATCCGTGTTGGGCAGAAGTCCGGAGTTATCAGGTTCTGGACCATCGATTTCAAGGAACTGATTGTAGAAGTTACCACCAACCGAGTTCGCATTGTGTCCTGTGGTCGCATCACCTGAAATCGCACCAAATCCTGTTCGTGGCAGTTCGTCGGCACCCTGAAAGCAAGTCCAGAACTGACCCGTGATCCGCACACCTTCATCAGCGTCAAACGCATCGTCACGATTGTAGAGAGAAAACAGGAAACGTGAGTCACACTTACCGCCGAACCACTCGAATCCGTCATCTGTATTGAAGGTACACTCCACGTGCTCCATCACCGTTCCTGAACCCAGGCCACCCATGGTGATCGAGTTCAGTTCGTTCGACAAACCAATCACGTCACCAGCATAGCGGACCGAAACAAATCGGAGTACCCCACTGCTATCATTGTCCAAATTGCCACCATAAACCCCGAGTTTCGCGGAAGCAGGACCGGAAGAGTTTGGCACGTTAAGAGCATCGATCCCCTCGATAACGTCAGCACCTTTAAAGGCTTCGTCATTGGTAACCAACCCATTGTCGTTAATAGTCCCCCGCGGATCTGTGATACCCAAACCTTGGGTCACCAAGGCTCTACCAAGCATGACAAGGCCACCCCACTCTTCGCAGTAGGCCAAACCATTGGACTGACGTGGTCCGTTCGTGGCATAATTACGAGGGGTCACCGTTTTTGTGGCCCCAAGAGCGTTCCGGTAGGACCGTGGAACAGTCGATAAGCCACCGGGAACATTTGGATCATCAATCGATGTCATGATGATCGGGTCATCCGGTGTGCCGTTCGCTACGATCTTGCCTGTCCGGGAAACAATCAGAGTGCCCGGTTCACGTGCAAAGCCTGATCCCACCGAACCCTTGCGAACGCCGCGAACAATCGTGCCTGGTTCAATGGTTAAGGTAGCACTGTTGGTGACGAAAATCATCTTGGTGACGATGTACACCTTGTCACGTGTCCAGCGTGTATTGGACGTGATATTATTCGTTACACTAACAAAACTGGCGTCACCCTGTGCTGCCTGCGCGTTACCGAGCAAACTGGCGAAACAGGTCACCCCTGCCAATATGAGTTGTCGAATGGTCTTCATGGTAAATTAAAATGTGAGGTTAGAGAATTATCGCTTGAGTAAGATCAGGGAATGAAAGGCTCACGCAGAACCCAGCTGGTTTGACCCAATCCGGAAAAAGGAATGAGTGACCGCCGTGGCCGGCCGTTCGACCATCCCAATGGCCAAGTCCGGGCCACCAGACGATCAATGCGCACCGCTTTGCCCACACCCAGCACCACACCGTCCTGGCTAGCACCCGATGGATCCGAAACCAAACGCCAAGCATTTGCCGTCGAACTAAAGAAATACTGAACGCCATCCAATTCGACCTTATCTGCCGTCGCTGGGCTTGAACCCCGCTGCACTGAAGCTGAAAGACCACTGCTAGCAAGGGTCCGCGTTGTTAAGTGAGGATTGCTGACCAAGCGGCTGCTACCCGCCGCCAGAACCACCCGTTGAGGTCCGGTGCGCTGCACACCGACCAAGACGAGACCCACTTCATCAGCGGGTGTTTGAGCCAAACGGATCACTTCAACACCCGAATCCAGCGGCACTGGCACATCGTTCTGGGATGCGCCTGTTGGGGCGGACACCAGTTTCCATTCGGTGCCGTTGAAGAAGTATTCGGTCCGCAGGCCACCCATGACCAAGGCGACCTTATCGGCAAGACCTGGGGCCACGTTTTCAACCAATTGCACGGCGCCAGACGAGTTACCAAGCAGCGTGCCCAGTGTGAAGTTCGGCACGACTAAGATGCGCTCCAGTCCTGGCTTAATGGTGGAAGGCATCGCACCCGGAGCAACTGCCAGCGTGCTGCTGCCGGAAACATGAGCGACAATCGGCAAGGCCAAACCATCATTCGGCCCGCCAATGATGATCAAAGAGTGGGGGGCGGTCGGCAATGCAAATTGCAAGGACGCATAAGGTGTTCCCGCGACGGTTACGGATGAAGCGGTCAATGCGGCCACCTTCTCATAGTGACCCACAGGATTCAGCATCACCGGCAAGCCAACAGAGGTCGTGCGGGCAGAGGGACAAACGACCTCCAGAATGCTGCTAACGCGGCTGACGTTGAGCTGTGACTGATCAGCCTTCGCCGCAGTGGTGAAAAGGGAGCCCAATACGAGTGAGCAAATGAAAAAGCGCTTCATGATGATTGTGATCGATTTGGTTGGATTCGTTTTTTTGGCAACCGCTTGGATTTAAGCTCCAAGCCGTAAAGGCCAAGTGAGACTGAGTGACATTATTGGCACGAGTTTACCTGTTGAGGTTAAAGGCTGGGTAGTTTTCGGGGTTGGTAACCACGAGATCCTGGTCAAAGTGATGTTGGTTCTCTTGCCACCACTGCTTGGCTTGCGGTGCTGCCGCAAAAGTTTGATAGGTCAAGGTTCCAAGAATCTCGGTGGCTAGCTCTCGAACCTGAGGGTTGGAGTGGGCTAAAGCATTGATGACCGTCGGAACCTCAGTCTTGCGCATTGATACTTCTAAATGGGTGAGAGCAGCCAAGGTGATGTCAGGATTGCGAGAACTCACACCCTTCTCGACCGCGCGATCCGCCGTAGGCCCAGCTTGGGCAGTTGCGGCTTGGAAAGCGGCTTGCCTCACACCCAATTCCGCATCTTCCATGCCTTTGAGGAGTCCCGACTCCAGCGACTCAGGCGGCAGAACGGCCGCTGATTGGAACGCCAATTGACGGACATCCGCATCGGTATCACCAAAGGCCCCCATCAGAAGCGCTATCGCCTCTTCACTGTCAGAGCCAGAGAGCAAGTTCAGAGCGGCGGCACGGGTATCTGCATGAGGTGAATCAAGCAATGATTTGGCGACTTCGATGACGGCATCTGTTTCGAAGGCGGCAGCCGAAGCACGCACCTCCTCTTCAATGGTCCGATTGCCCAATTGAGACTTCAACCGCTCCGTCAAATACTTTGCTTTGGTACGTTCCTCCGGCGTTGCCGCAGGCACTTTCCCAACCCTAACACCAAGCTGTTGCCCAGGATTGGAAAAGCGCCCTTGAGAATAGCGTACGACCGGGTCAGCCTGATTTGTCTTGACCACTTTAGGAGCATAATCTGAATCACCGCTGGCGGCAGGAGGCACCTGCTTGTCACCGCAACTCGCGAGAATCAGGCAAACGAAAACCGCTGCAGCCATTGGCTTGTGAGCCAAGGCAGACCGAGACGGCTTCACATTGAGAAGCACGCTCAGGTCACAGTCAGTTCGAGTGATCAAATCCATATATCAGGCTCTGCTTCAGAGATTGAACCGTGAGGCTTAAGGAACGATTTCGATCAAACCCTGGGTGTTGGTCAAAGAGGTCTTCACCAACTCCAAGGCACGATCTGTCAAGTCAACGACCTCAGTGATGGTGCCGGAGAAACCTGAACCTCCCAGAGAACCAATGTTCGCTGGCGCGATCGTCACCGTATCACCGACTTCGTAGCCAGTGCCTGGAGTCGTGATGGAGACTGACTCCACTCTCTCATTAACCACGACCACAGTGGCTAAAGCGCCCACGCCATCGCCACTAGTCAGCAGTGGCACGTCAGTGAAAGTATCCACGGCAGCCCCTTGGATGGTAAAAGTAGCGCCAGTGCTAGCCCCCAGGTTGGTAGGAACCGCATCAGTGAACTGTCCACCAGGAATGGTTACAACGTCTCCGATTTTGTAGCCAGTCCCTGGATTATCGATAAGTGCGGCCGTAGCGACCCCAGAGGAATTGGTGAATAATTGAAGAGTGAGGCCAGTAGCACCACTCGGAAGCGGTGTAGTAGTCACGATCGTATTATCTGCCGAAACGGGATATTTGGTTAATGATCCCAGTGTAAGACCAGTGAAAGTCGCCACTCGGCCTGAGCCATACAAAACACCCGCTGTGCCAACCTCTACTGATGAGGCTTGTTGCCCACCTGGTGCATTGGCTTCAATCATGAGTCTAGTGTCCAAAACGGTCGTTCCAGACAACACGATGCTCTTGATACCAGCTTCATTCGGAACAGCACCAATGTCGTTATACATTTCGGCACTGTCACCGCTGTAGATGATCCGACTCGGCGCATTTGGAATCGTCATAGTGCTGGTAAGCTTTACGGGACCACCGGTGCCGACCTCTGTAATTGCGGTATCAAAGGTGCTGAAGTAATCGGGGTTGCCATCCGGAGTCACTGGTTCGAAGTCCAAACCCAAATCGAAGTCTCCAACAACCGCCAGACTTGGTGTTTCAGCTTGGCCACGGAGACGGCTTGCACGGTACCATAGAAAACCTGAGGGGCGAATGGGCATGATCGTGAAGCCAGAATTGTCCCGCTTATCACCGACAAGGAACTGGCGAGGACCACGAAAAATCTCGATTTCCTGCGAGGTATTGCGGTTCACATCAACGATCTCGATTGTCTCGATCGGAGTCCGCGTCGTTGCGTTTGGCTGACCAGCTGTGCCAGCTTGAAACTGCGAAGTTTCAGTGACCGTTGCTGTCCGCCTCAAAATCACGATGTTGGACTGCTGAGCGGCCAACGCCGTAGCAAACATGGCTGAAGTAAGAATCAAAGCTTGAATTTTCATAGAATAAATCAGTTTAAATGGGATGGTTACTTCGAGAATCAGGGAGGGGTGATCGTCATTGACGGAGCGGCTGAATCAAACCCAAGCTTTTCCACCACTTGCTTCACGATGCTTAGACCAAAGGAACTTGTGGCAGCTGTGCCGACGACGTCAGTTGTGCCCTTTGGTTTTGCCGAGTTTCCGGCGTTGGCCCACAGACTCAATGGCGAGTCAAACGTCGCCGTTGGCGTAGAGCGGCCGCGATAGACATTTTGGTAATAGACAATGCCTTGATTGGCTTGATCCAACACTTCAATGTAGCTGCTGAGATCGCGATTCACACCGCGCAGTGTTGCGGCGACTTCGGGAAGCGTCACCGAATTCGGTGCTTTCCCCAAGACACGAGAACCACCTGTTCCGATGAGGAAGTTCATCGCCTGCTTTTCAGACTTCGTGTCCAAGGAAAAAGAATTCACACCTGCTGGTTCACTTGTAAGCTCTTCGCCGTTGGATCCCCACTTCAACGCCAACCTCAACGACGTTCCCGTCGCATTGGCATTTGTTCTTTGGTATTCCAAATCCGCAACAGCATCACGATTGGCCGCAGTAAGACCCAAAATTTGACGATCAAACGTTTTCCCAACATAACTAGCCACCGTGTAAAGTCGCTTGGCTCCACCATCCGTGGTTTGACTGAAGTAGTTCACCACTTCCATCGCTTTGGTCGTGTTATTGTACACCAAATAACTCGCGTCACGAATGACCCCATTCACTTGGTTTCTTCTCGATACGAGATCAGACTCGTTAGGATAATACACTTCATTGCTCTGCCAATTGCGGGCCGCAGCCAGCTTGTAGATCAAGATTTCATCTGCTTGAGCAGAAGAGGCAAGGAGGCTAACGCCAACGATGCCTGTGAGTAGCGAAAAGCAACGGTTCCACAGACTAGATTTCATGAATGTTCAATGGGTAATAGGGTTGGACTTGGCTTCAAAAATTTGGTCAGCCAACGACACTCTCCTTTCGCTTATCCCATCTACCCATCAAGCGATGCACCGTGAACAAATCGTCACACATCATGCTGCCCCTGCCGACGGCATCCTTTGCCAAATTAAATATTGTGCCAACTTTGTTTCATTGCGAAAGTTGCACGGGCCGAACGCCTCATCCATTGGCGCTAGGTTTTAATTTACTCTTACCATGTCCCGTTACCACGCCCTCTCCTGCGCTCTGTTGCTGCTCACCTCTGCTGCCTGTACTACCAAGCCCGAACCCGCATATACGGTGGTCTCAACCCATTTGTCAAAGCACTCGGATTCGAACGATCTCTCCAAGGTCTTCACCTTGAATTCCGACGTCCATGGCAATGGCTGGGTGATGCGCAAAGGCACCAAACTGACTTTCAATGCTGATGGCAGCGCGCTCTTGGACACCATTGTTTACGCTCAAGATGGCCTGAGCTTGCCGAATGCGATCCAGCTCGAGTCCATTCAATACGGTGCCGATGGCAATGTCCAATTTTCCATTCCAGGCAACGATGTCGGACACTCCTTGCACCTGAGGCACGCACGCAGAGATTACCCTTATTCTGTGCGCTTCGGCTACAAACGCGCCTACTTTGAAGCCATCACGAAAGTCAAATTCGCTTGCCGTTTGCTCTCCGAACCTGTTCCTCCCTTGGCTTCCTACTCCAGCGGCAAATAACCCCTTCAGGGTTCATCGAACTCAAAAATATCTTCAGGTTTCAATTCAGCGGGGAAGGATTCCAAATCCAGTGGGGGCAACCCATACGATGGAGACTCCTTTGCCCGCTCATCTTTGAGCTCCGGAAACTTTTCCATGAGCGCTAACACCCTCTCACGCAGAGGACTGCCTTCAGGCGCTAACTCAGGAAAACGTGACGCCAACTCACGGTGGTAAACAGCGGCGGCACGTTCGTCTCCACGCTTCTCATAAAAGTCTGCCAGGCTGACAAGTTCCGTTCTTTCCGCATGGCGGATCTCGCCCAGGCACCCACGCGCTTGAGCCGCCTTATCACTGTCAGGATAGCGCGCCAAAAACCAGTTCATCGACATCGCCGCCCGCTCGCGATTTGCCGGCGCACTCCCCTTCATTTTCATCCAAGCCTTGTACATGATGTAGGCGACTTGATAAGCCGAATCGTCTGCCAATGGATGGTTAGGAAAGCGCTCCATGAAATCCTCATGCTGCATGGCCGCCTGAGGAATTTTACCTTCTTTTTCGAGCGCGACTCCCAAGTAGTAGCTCGCCTCAGCCACATTTTCAGCATACGGACCATTGGTGATCACAATACGAAGCATCGCCGAAACTTGCTCCTTATCAGGCAGATCGCGGGGTTTCTTGGCTTCGGGCAATCTCAATAATTGATCATAACGCACGAGTTGCCTGAGAGCGATTTCAAATTGCTTGCGCAACGCCCGTTCAAAGTTCCCTGGATGGTGATCAATGAGCAACTGAAGGGCATCAAATGCGGCGACGTAATCGGTAAATAATTCGTTCAGTCTGACCACCTCCCACTGGGCCTCGACGGCGACACTGGATTTGGGGTAGGCCTTGACCACAGCCTCAAAGCGTTTCAACGCCTCCTCTGGATTACCTCTCAAGGCATCCTTCATCGCCTTATCGTAAAGAAGGCGGGCACGTGCCTCGACTTCTTGAGCACGGGTAATGACCTTGGCCTCAAGTGTTGAGGCCAAAACGAAAGACAGAACTACAACCATCCGGCAACCGGCAATAGCGAAGCCTTGCATGGCATGCCGGATCTTCGACTGCATGGTGTTAACCACCAACAGGAGGATTAGGACCCGCTGGCAACGGGATCAAACCACCGTCCACGGGAGCACCCAAAGTCGCCTCTGGCGAAGAAGCCGCTGGATTATAAATACCTTTCAATTCATCTTGCGGACGCTTTCCATAGGTCACCTTACCCAGAGTGACAAACACTGTCATAGACTCGGTTGGGTTCTCTACTTTGACTTCGGCTCCTGGGTAAAGATTTTCCACGAGCCCGGAGTTTGGTCCTTCAGCATCAACATGAGGCACGCCACCCTCATCCGCGATGGTGTAGTCAAAGCTCAACACTTCACGGCCCACATTCCTGAATTTCACCGAGTATTCGAGAGTTTCTTCATCGATCAATTCACTCACCACATAGAGGGCGACGGGATGATTCTTGAATAGAACTTTTCGTGTGCGATAGGTCTGACACGAGGAACAGGCTCCGAGAACGGCGACGGCTAAGAAGAATGAAAGAAGCTGAGACTTCATGGTGGGAGATTTGAAAAAAGAAGTTGGGAGAGTGTTAACCTCAGTATTGGAACCGGAGTCCAACAATCCAGGTTGAGATATCGGCGCCATTGATGTCGCCGTTTCCAAAGTCGTAGAGATCGAGATACCGATATTCTCCATAAACCGAGAAGTTCTCAGCCACTTCCACTTCGACGCCAGCAAGAAGTTGATAGGCAAATCCTGCTTCGCCTCCATCACTCAGATTGCTACGCTCACGGCCGCCCGCAGGTTTGTAAGCAATGTCATTTTGATAACCATAACCAGCGCCGACGCCAGCACCCAAATAAGGCTTGATTCGACCAACCCAGCCGGCGTCTTCGCCTAGAATGCTTTCAAGATCCAATTGTACAATGCCATTGGCCATCGCACCGAAGGCACTCAGACTTGACCGATAGGAACTCCGACCATTGTTGCCGGAAATATCCTGATTGAGATAATAAAACTCAAGTTCAGCTGCGAAATTCACCCCCACAGGGGTCACCCATTTGTAACCGAACTCCACACCACCAATCCAGCCCGCACCTTTGCCCTCGACGCCAAGGCTACTGACCCGTTGAGACGTCGTTGTTCCCGTCACATTAGCACCCCCAGCAAAGGCACCGAAATAAGCGCCGTGCAGGCGAGATGCTTTGGCTGTGTTGACAGTGTCAAAATAAACTTCAGCCGCCGGAAGTAACGGCGTGATCAAACTGAACAGGAGCGTAGCTGTGAGAGATGCTTTCATGAAAACTCGATGATTTGTCGAAAGTTGGGGAATTAATAGCGGTAACGGAAGCCAATCGTGTAGCCTTTGGTGTAGAAGTCGGACATGTCTTCTAAGTCACCCAGATGGAACTGACGATATTCCGCAAATACACTGTATTTGTCCTGCCAGGCGTATTCGATACCACCGTACCATTGCCAAGCGGTAACAAATTCATCAATCACAAAGGGAGAAGAAGACGCCGTCACTGTTGAAGTAGGATCATCAGTTTGAGCCAATGAAGTGGTAAAGCTGTCACGGAACCAAAGCTGTCCTCC
>JBIIUD010000749.1:0-2504 GCA_044340175.1 Verrucomicrobiaceae bacterium | reverse complement strand
TTCCCACATCATCCCAGCTCTCCCCAGAAAGCTGATTTATAATTACCCAGGCAGCAGTTACGGCAGCAAGGGCATCCTCCCGGACTGCCATTGGACCTCGCTCAACTTCTTCAATTATGAGCCCCACGAGTACCTTCTCGATCCCCGTCTCGCCACCAATCGAGTCCTCGAAGACTATTCGCCCGTTGAGCCTCCCTACGCCTATGGCGATATCCTTTTCTTCTTGAGAGAAGCCGATGGAGACGCCTTCCACTCGTGCTTGTATCTAGCTGATGACTTGGTGTTCACCAAGAATGGACGCAATCAACTGTCTCCTTGGATCGTCAGCACCATCCAAGATGTCTCCCGAGTCTACCTTTCCATCACACCAGGACGCATCCAAGCCTACCGCCGCAAAGACAATTTCATCGAGAGTTCTGAGTAATAAAAAACACCTGAAATCCATCTAAAGGTTGTTTCGGCTGGACTTGGTACCGTGTGTCCTCTAGATCGTATTTCAGCGTCTAAGATCAGCACCCTTGGCATTATGTTTAGCAATTCCATCCTCGCCACCACATCCAAACGACCTTATCGGGTCGCTATTGTCGAAGATCACACTCTAGTACGTGATGGCTTCCGAAGTCTTATTCAGACCATGCCCGATTTTGAATTCGCTTGGTGGGCCGGGTCAGTTGCCGATGCCTTGTCCAATCTAGAATCTGATCTGCCTGATTTGCTCACCACAGATATCAGCCTACCCGACGGTAGTGGCCTTGAGATCGTCAAGGCCGCAGTCGCACAAACACCGTCGCTAAATATCCTTGTGATGTCCATCCATGATGAAAACCTGTTTGCCCAAAGGGCTCTCAAGGCCGGCGCCAAAGGCTACCTCATGAAAACAGCACCGCAAGATGACATCGAAGAGGCTCTGCGCAAAGTCGCTGCGGGACGCATCGCCGTCAGTTCAGAAATGTCTGAAATGATGGTCATGGCCATGTCAGGAACCTCACGCGCCAAACCCCATACCCAACTGCAAAATCTCAGCACCCGTGAGTTTGAAATTTTTCAACTCATTGGTGAAGGCCTGTCCTCACATCACATCGGCAAGAACCTCGATATCAGCCCCAAAACGGTGGATGTTCACAAAATGAACATCCGCAAAAAGCTGAAACTCGATGAAAACACTACCCTGACAGCCTATGCAATCCGCTGGTCCGAGACCCAACGCCTCAGCGTGAGTCACTTTTAGAGCCGTTTAAGGTCGGGGGTGAAGCTTCCTTTCAGAACACCTTCAAATTCACCTTCATCGATTTCCAACCCCAGCCTTTTGCACGCCGATTTTGACGGTGGGTTCACGCGGGTCCGCCAAGGGAGGTAATTCTACCCTTCCTCCTTCAGCCGTGAAATCACTACCCACGGAATAAATCAATCCTTTGTCCGCATCATAATGAAAGGGCTCTCCCGAGTAGGGATCCGTTGGCAACCCACTCAGATACCGTGGGCGCAAACCATCGAGCATCTGCGGCAGTCCCCGTTCATTGACGACAAACCGCCTCATCGCGAACAATTGAAGCACCAATAAATGCCGAGTGCGCGCCAATTGCTGACGCGCCGGCACGTCCAAATAAGATTCCAATTGCTGACGCGCGTAGGCGGCGCCACGACCATTGGGTTGATAGCTCGCCACCTCTCGAGTGCCGGGCACTCCCTCCCAGATTTCACGCAGCATCGCTGTGCTTGCAGAGGCCTGACCGACCTGCCTGACGAGGTGCCTCATGGTGTCCGCGATCAGTCCCAGGGTTTCATGGGTTTTGAAGAACAACTGCTTTGGAAGCGGTCTCTGGCTACCGCCGGGCATGGTGTCCAAAGGCTCACCGCTCTGGGCCCCTAACAACCGCTTTTTTTCATACAGGTAGAATCCCGGTAGCACATTCCGGCGGACGTGCTCATCCTGCGGAGCACAGGCTTCAAATTGCTGCTGAAATGAGGCCATCGCCTCCTCGGTCGCCGCACTCCTTTGCAACAACTCGGCCAGCATGTCCGTGCAGCGCCGGTGCGTCTCCAACGATTTGAAGTAAAAGGAAGGCCAAGCGTGAATGTCCTGCAGCCGCCGGGCTAACTCAGCCATGTCCAAAGCTGCAGCTATGGCCGCTTCATGCTTGCCATCCCGCTGCATGTAGGCGGCCTCGACCTGCTTCAGGATCATCGCGGACGTCCAATTCGGATGGCTCCCAAGATCGGTGAAATGCCAACTTGCGTGACGGCCATGCCAGTCAAAATCCTCCAGTAGGTCCTTCAAATTGTCTAGGGCCTGACTGTTCTCCGATAGCCAACTCTCCATGGATGTCGTGTCCCACTGCCATGGCGATTTCGCCAGCAGTTCCGGCGTCGGCACTGGCTTTAGACTCCCCAAAAAGACCTCCAACCTACCCGGCGCCGTGATCGTTGGCACCAAATCGGCGGGTGTCGAAAACACCAGGTCCTTGTCTTCAATGGCAGGGGCATCCGCCACATAAAGCCATGCC
>JBIIUD010000748.1:0-2507 GCA_044340175.1 Verrucomicrobiaceae bacterium | reverse complement strand
GCAAAGCAGGCGGTGGTAGGGCGGCCATGTCATCCCGTGCCTCTGCCAGCATCTGCCGGGTGACGATGCCTGCCACCGTCTCTGACCGCGTGTCACGAGCACCGCCTAAAGTGCCTGCCAGCATGCCGATGACCGCAAGCAGCACCGAGGAGGCCACGCCGACGGAGATGATGGATTCCGCCAGACTGAAGCCAGCAGGGCGGGATCGAACCTGCAATGGTGCTTTCATGGGAGAATCATGCTGGTGCCCGAGTTCTTTTGCACCGCCAGCCAACGGCACATTTCTGGAGAGTGCTCCAGACCCTGAAACGATTGCACTTGACCGCCGACGACCTCCCCCTCTGCCACGGCCAGCAGGACCGGACGTCCTTGAGTATTGGCTGGGCGGGTCACCTCCCCGAGTTCACGGAACCCGATGCAAGGCAAACTCACCTCACCCGCATTTGGTCCTGGCAAAAACACACGTTGATTGGCATCAGACGCTCGCAGCACATTGACCCCTGCAGCCCCATTGGCGGGATACGCCGTTGAAAAAACAAAACCGTCCGGAAGATAGAACCAGCCTGAAAGCGGTTCAAATCTCGGCGGCACGAGTGGTCCGGTGGGGCGCGCTTGGCAGATCACCACCGCGCGGTAGGCTACGCCCTCCACCTGAACGGCCTCCGTGGCAAAAGCCACCACGACCTCACCCTGTCCCGTCAGCGCTTTGGCTCGGGCCTCATCCAAAAAAGCCGCCACCTGCTGAATCGCGGTGCTGCCCTTGCTGCCATTGATGGCCCCGGTCACACCTGCCGTGAGCCCAACGATGATGGCAATGATGGTCAATACCACCAGCATCTCTAACAACGTGAATCCCTGCCGTGACGTCTTTTTCGTCAAAAAGCGCGCACGGGGTTGCAGTGCATGATGAGCGAAGTGCATCCCAGTTACAGTAAAGGCGTTACCCTTTGCAGCATGGAAGGATGATCCTCGAACGCTCAAATGTGTCAATTTTGTCAGGAGTACCCAGACGAGAGTCCGTTCCCCAACCCGCCGATCGGGCTCCAAGGAAGAAAGAACAGCGTTCTGGAACATACTCAGAAATTTACAAAGCATGTACCGCACCAACTTTGTTCCGGATCACCCGGCCCCCTTCACTTTCCCCCTCAATAAAATCTCCGTAATCGCTCCTTGCATTTAAACAAAGCGGGATGATGCTGAATCTCAAGCCAGGAGCACTGGTCAATTTTCAGGCAAGGTAGTCTTCAGTTAAGTCGTTGCATTTAGTGTTGATTAACTCCGGTGGTCGGAGGCCAGTTCAGAAAAGCAGACGTCCGGCAAGCCAGATAAGATATGATCAACACGAAAATGTACGTCGGGAATCTTTCCTTCGACGCGACCGAACTCGACATCCGCGAACTCTTCAGCCAGCACGGCGAAGTCACCGAAGTGGCTGTCATCATGGACCGTGACAGCGGCCGCCCACGCGGCTTTTGCTTTGTTTCCATGAGCACCCGCGAGGGGATGGAAGCTGCCATCAAAGAATTGGACGGCAAAGATTGGATGGGTCGTCCCCTGGCCGTCAACGAAGCTCGCCCACGCGAAGAGCGCCCCTCCTTTGGTGGTGGCGGCGGTGGCGGTGGTCGTAGCAGTGGCGGCGGCGGCGGTGGCCGTGGCGGTTACGGTGGTGGCGGCGGCGGTGGTGGCGGTGGCCGCGGCGGTTACGGTGGCGGCGGTGGTGGCGGCGGCGGTGGCCGTGGTCGCGATCGTGGTGGCCGTGGCGGCGACTACGGCGGCGGCGGTGGCGGCGGAAGCTGGTAACCCCCACGCTCTGATCCCGTCTTCTGCAAAGTGGGCGGGTTCATTAGCCCCAAATCGATAAAACTTTGAGCGGACCCTGAAAAGGGTCCGCTTTTTTGTTGCCTTGAAGCCGTAAAAGAAATGAGGCGACCATGATTGGGGAACGCCGTAGCTAGAGGGGGACCGTTGCCCACGCAGGGGCTTACGGGTACATCCGTTCCATGCTGACGACGGCCCAGAACCAACTCCACCTCCCCAAAGCGGCGGTTTCGTTTTTTTGAAACGGCTCGAAACCCGTAATGGGGCGAATGCAGTCTAGCTCAGATCTCCCCAAAGTACTTTTCCCGCACCTCCACGATGGCATCCAGCATCTTCTCGGATTCGGCCCGCATCTTGGCATCCAGGCTTGAAGCACCCCGATTGTAGCGTCGATACAGCAATTTCAAACGCGCGCCTACCTCTGGCTTGCTCATTTTAGGTTGGATGCCGCACAGGCTCTCAGCAGAGACATCCGCCGCCGCTTGCTCCCGCTTCTTGGTCTTGGTCGGAGCGACCAGTTTGTCCCCTTTGGCGACTTTTTCCAACACACTGCCTTCGGAAACCCGACGCCCCGGCTTCTCCGGCACCGATTTGGAGGACATGAGAGACCGACTGATGGACTGGAGAACTTTGCGAAACATAAAAAGATAAAGGGGAAGTGATGGGCTGCAAGGTCCTGCGAGGCTGGC
>JBIIUD010000747.1:0-2508 GCA_044340175.1 Verrucomicrobiaceae bacterium | reverse complement strand
CAGGTGCAGGGCGTGGTCAGCAAAAGTTGGCCTCCGGGTTTGACGAGATCCGGTAGGCGTTGAAGGCAGAGCAAAGGATCCGGGAGGCGACAGAGCAGGTTCGCGGCGTGGACGATGTCGAAGCGGCCGAGATCGGGTCGCAGGTTCATGGCGTCGCCCTGTTCAAAATGCGCGCTGGTGCGGTTGAGATGCTCAGGAACCAAGGCCTGTGCTTGGCTGTATCTGGCGGCTTCTTCGTGCTTTTGGTAGGGCATCGATCCGGAAGCGGCCAGGCTGGCGGCGGCAGCGACAAAACTCTCAGAGAAATCGATACCGATGACGTGGGGACAAAAAGCGGTGAGTTCGAAGGACGATCTGCCGACAGCGCAGCCAAGATCGAGAGCGCTGGCCTGGGCGGGGATGTCGGATGAGATGAGATCATGAACCGTGCGGACAGGGAAATGGAGAGCCGAACGTGGTCCGTCTGGCCAGGGGAGGATCTCCTCAGGTGTGGCGTAATGAAAGAGCAGGTACTCGTGCAGCAGGCGCTCGGTTTCGTAGATGTTCATTCAGAAAGGGTGGGGTAGCGGAAAAAAAGCGGCCCGGCTTGGTGGCCGGGCCGCAGCAGTCGTTGCTTGAGTTGTTGATCAGCTATCAGTCGGCAGCCAAAGCGTCGAGCAAATAGCGGCTTGGCTGGAAGTGCTCGATGAGGATCTCGTGCTGATCACCGCGATGCATCCGCACCTGCTTGATGTCAAAGTTTGGAGTCTTGTGAGGAGCAAACAGGATGTCATCGTGCGTGGCGTTTTGATGCCGCTTGAACTGATCGGGGGTGATATGACCGCCGAGATGGTCGTCACGCCCGGTGGCGAGGTGGCAGGTGCCGAGCACTTTTTCGTCTTGGATGTCGGCACCAGAAACTGGCAGGACCTGGGTGCCAAAACCAAGTTCACCGAGCACCCCTGTCATCGGGTCATCCTGAAGTTTTGAGTTGTGGGCGTCGATGGTGGCTTGGCTGCCTTCGATCAGGTCGCTGCGAATGATGCGGCCATCGGTGACGGTGAGTTTGCCGAGCGTGCCGTCTTCGTATTTCATGGGGAACAAGCCCTCGGCGCTAGTGGGGACGAAGTAAACTTCACCGGCAGGGAGATTGGCGACGTCTGGAGTGGTGCCTTTGCAGAGTCCGTGGCTCTTTTGTGCTTCTTGGCCGCCCAATTCCAGTTTGGCGGTGAGGATTTCGCCCGACTCAAGGGCGAAGTCGATCTCAATGGCGTCTGCGCGGGTCATGGCGAGACGGAGCTTTTCTGCATCCCGACTGACGTCGTTGTAATCCACGGCGAGACCGGTGTTGCGAATGATGTCATTGAGGCCATGAAGGGTGGCACCGCGGAAGCCGTATTTTTTGGCGTGGGCTGTGAGAGGCGCGGTGGCGGAGAAGGTGGAGATGCAGAGGATGATGTCGTAGTTGGTATAGACATCCTTTTCCAGGCTCATGGGCACGCCTTCCATGTCCACGCACAGGTCGGGCATGTCGAGATTGCTGCCGCCAGTCTGCGTGTAAGCAAACAAGTCACCGCCTTCGAGAGCCAATTCTTCGAGGACGCCATCGTGGAGGCCTTTGTAAAAGTGATCGTAGGCTTGGCGCTGGACGCGGCGCTCAGGATTGCTGAGGAAGGCCATGCCGCGAGCTTCGGCGAGGTCGGGCAGATCGATGAGGATGCATAGCTTTTGACCAAAGGTGGGCTCAAACACGGTGCTCAGGAGACGTGACAAACTGAATTCGGGGAACTGACGGAGATCGGCGGATTTTTGAACGGAGATAGCGGGCATAGGGGGGAGAGACTTGAGATTTGGGATTCAATGAGCTTTACGGTGCGTCGGAAGGGTTTGGGTGATTTTTTATTGGGATCGACCATGGCATGATTTGGGCGAGTCGCCAATTCTAAGCTTGGGCTTGCCATTGGGAAGGATGACTGGCTTACTAGTGGCCTATCACCATGTTGCCCGAAATCATCAAGCTGCTGCAAGTCCAGGAACGCGATCAAAAAATCCGTCACATTCAAAAAGATTTGAAGGAAGTGCCGAACCTTGAGGCGCGGGCAAGAACGCAATTGGCGGGTGATTTGGCGGCTGTGGAAAAAGCGCACGCAGGCATCATGACCATTGAGGTCGCGATCAAAAACATCGAGTTGGACATCGGCACGCGGCGAACCTCAATCAAGCGTATCCAGGACCAGCAATTTGAGACGCGGAAGAACGATGAGTTTCAAGCGCTAGGGCATGAGATTGAGCGCTATCAGAAAGAGGTCAGTGGCATGGAGGACAAGGAACTGGAGCAGATGGAGAAGTTGGAGGCAGCCAAGGCCGTGCAGGATGCCGCAAAAGCCAAACTGGCGGCCACTCAAGAGCGTGTGGATGAGGAACTGCGGATGCTGGTGGAGCGGGCAGAGGGATTGCAGCGGAGACTGGCTGATTTGAAGGTTGAGCGTGCGGGCCTCGTGGGGGATGTGCCGGAGGATGTGTTGGAGC
>JBIIUD010000750.1:0-2510 GCA_044340175.1 Verrucomicrobiaceae bacterium | reverse complement strand
CAGGATCATGCCGCTTGGGAGCGCTGGGTTGTTCAACAAGGTCCCGATTTGATCGGCCTCACGGATGTGCGGGGAAAGGATGGACAAGGGCTGGGTGTCGGACTGCCAGTGGTTGCTGGCTTACCTTACCTGATGCGGATCGGTGAGCACGCCCTGGCCAGTCGGTATCCCTTTAAAGGCACGCAGGTCATCCGCCCAGATGTGCCCAAAGGCAGCGCATTCAGGGTACAGTATCTGCCTGCCGCCCGATTTGAGGTGGATGTTCCAGGCGGTCCCATCGCCGTTTATGTGGTGCATCTGAGATCACCCCGGGATGCGCTTTCGAAATACCGATCTCTTCGATTGTGGCGATGGACCCTTTTTGGGGTGCCCACTCATGTTTCGCCTACCATCACGATCGATCATTATTGGCAAGAGCAGGGGATGGTGCTTGAGGGCTTGTTGAAACGCATTGAGGCTGAGAAACTACCGGTCCTTGTGCTGGGAGACTGGAATCTTCCAGATTGCGGACCGCGGTACCGCCGCCTGACGAAAGATCTCCAGGATAGTCATGTGCAGGCCGGGAGTGGATTTGGCCACACGTTTCCAGGCGACCTTAGTCATTGGGCCGCCTACGGTCAGCCTTGGATGCGCATCGATTATGTGTTGACCGACAAGCGCCATTGGCGGGTGCTGGAGTGCCGGGTGCAGACAGCCTCAGAGGCGGCCCGATCTCAGCATCGAGCGCTCTTCGCAGGACTGTGGCTGAATCCGTAAGCGACCTGTTTCTGCCAGCATTTGCGGGCATGCATGGGGGGATTGGAGGGCTTCATTGAGCGGATTGGGGGCCTTCCTTTTACCTTGACGAAGGGCAGGGAGTCGGCAGTAATGAAGGTTGGCGGGTATCCCGTTCGCCAGTCATCCCATTCACCTCTCAAGATTCTCTTATTCGCATGATCTCCGGCAAACTCTCCTGTATCAGGCACTGCCTCTCCCTGTTGCTCCTTTTTATCACAGCGGCGGGTTTCATTTCTGAATCCCAAGCCCAAGCTCCAGTGGAAGGTGCAGCACCTGCCAAAAAGGTGCGCAAGGTCGAGGTAACTTTCTCAGGAGCGCAAAGTTTGGATGAAGCACGGGTGCGCGGGCAGATGTCTCTGCGCGAGGGCGAAGACTATACGGAGGACAAGGTGGAGCAGGACATTCGCAATCTCTTCGGAACCGGAGCCATTGAAGACGTGAGTATCCGGTCGGTTGATGTGACTGGGGGAGTGAATGTCCTCGTCAACATCGTTGGGCGTGGCGCAGTGGGAACCATTTCTTTTGTGGGCAATTCAGCGGTTGATGAAAGTAAGCTGCGCAAAGACATCGAAGTGAAGCCGGGTGATCCTGTGAGTGAGGCGCAGCTAACTGCCGCTCAGCAAAAGATCCGTGAGGTCTATGAAAAGCGTGGGTTCAGTGACATCTTGGTCACCTACAGTACTCAGCCTGACAGCCGCAATGGCTACACCGCTGTGATCTTCAACATTGAGGAGGGAGCCCGTGCCGTCATCAACGACATCCGCTTTGAAGGCAATACAGCGATCAAGAGCAGCAAGCTGAAAAAAAGCCTGAAGAGCAAGGAAAAAACCTTCTACCGCCTCTGGGGCAAGTCCTGGAAGCTCAACAACGAAGGTCTCCAAGAGGATATCAAAACCGTGGAATCGGCTTTCCAAAATGAAGGCTATGTCTATGCGAAGGTGGTCGAGGTTCGGCGTGAGCCCAGTGGCAAAGATCGCATCGATCTCATTTTCGTTATCCTCGAAGGTGAGAAATATCAGGTCTCCGAGGTGGCGCTGGATGGCATCACTGTGTTCTCCCAAAGCGAGCTTGCTCCTGGTATCGTGACTGAAGCAGGGTTTACCTACTCGGGGGCTCAAGTGAAAGCCGACGAAAAAATGATCCAGGATTACTATGGGTCACGCGGCTATGCTGATGCCCGGGTGGAAACAAGCATTTTGTCTGGAGGCCCTGGACAAGTGAAAGTGCTCTACCGAGTGACCGAAGGCTCGAAATCGTTCATCCAGAAAGTCAACATCGCCGGGAATACGGTGACTCAAGATCGCGTGATTCGCCGCGAGCTTCCTTTCTCTCCTGGTGAGGAACTTAACACGGTGAAGATGGAGGCTGGTAAGAACCGGTTGAACAACATGAACTACTTCAGTCAGGTGGACATGCGCCCGGTTGAGACCGGAGCTCCTGGGTTCAAGGATGTGAATATCGACGTGGTCGAGCAATCAACCGGCACCATCAACTTCGGTGCGGGCTTCAGCTCGATCGATAGCTTGGTAGGCTTCTTGGACCTGACGCAGACCAACTTTGACGTGACTGACTGGCCAAGCTTCCGGGGTGCCGGTCAGCGTTTCAACATGAACGCCCGCTTTGGTTTGGAGCGTCGGGATTTCAGCATGGCGCTGACGGAACCTTGGTTCCTCGGGCAAAAGCTGTCTCAGACGACGAGCTTGTTTTATCGGAATCTTTTCTTCTTGTCGGAT
>JBIIUD010000030.1:0-10292 GCA_044340175.1 Verrucomicrobiaceae bacterium | reverse complement strand
GGCGGGTGAGGCCTGCGGCTTTTTCATGGAGCAAAGCGTCCTGGCCCACAAAAAACTCTTTGTCGAGGGCGACAAAGAAACCGAGGCCGGCCTGAAGCGGGGTGTGCTCGGGGGAAAGGTCGTTGCCGTTGAGAGGATACCCCATTTCGAGGCGCAGGGTATCGCGGGCACCGAGTCCGCAGGGGAGTCCGTCAGCGTTGGTAACGGCTGCCAAGAGGCGTTCAAACCATGCGGGTGCTGTGGTGGCGGGCAGAAAGAACTCGAAGCCGTCCTCACCCGTGTAGCCTGTGCCGCAGAGCCACATGAAGCCCTCTGGGACAACGGAGACCAGCACGGTGTTTTTTTCCGGGTAGGGAGCCTCTGGGCCAAAGACAGCGTGGAAAACCTCCCGGCTCTTGGGGCCCTGGATGGCGAGTCCAGCACAGGCGGGGCTGAGGTTGGCGAGTTCGACCAAGGGGGCGTCTTCAGGCTGCTCGCTGTGGAGGGCTTTGAGCTGCGCCCAGTCTTCGTCAATGCGGGCGGCGTTCACGACGAGGAAGAACTCGCGGTCGCTGATTCGGTAAGCGATGAGGTCGTCGATGACACCGCCGCGGTCATTGAGGAGAAGGGTGTAGTGGCCTTGGCCGGGGGCGAGTCGGGAGACATCGTTGGTGAGGGCGCGATTGAGAAAAGCCTCAGCTCCGGGGCCGCTGACGATGAGTTGCCCCATGTGAGAGATATCGAAAAGGCCGACCTTTTGCCGGACGGCATGGTGTTCGGAGATGAGGGAGCTGTATTGGACTGGCATTTCCCAGCCCGCAAAGGGGACCAGCCGGGCTCCCAGTGTGAGGTGTTGCTGATGCAATGGGGAGCGCTGAAGGGCTTCAGTCATGGGAGAAGTTGGTTCGTGTTCCGTTGGTGACGCTAGAGCCCGAGTTGGGATTTGAGGTCGGCGAGTTCGGCACGAAGGGAGGCGAGTTCAAGCTCGATGCGGTCTTTCCAGTCGGGGTCAATGGGAGGTGCGGGAGGTGGGACGATGGTCGTGGTGGCGGGAATACTCGCGGTGCTGGGTGCAAACGGATCGACTGGCCCGCAGAGGAGATGGGCATAGGCGGGGACGCGACGTCCATGGCCGGAGGGCAAGCAGATGACGAGGGGGCCTTCGGGGTGGTTTTGCAGAGCGTCGAGTTCGGTCTCGATGCTGGGCAGATCCGGGAAGGCGTGGAGCCGCTCGCAGCGCTGGCGGAGTTCACCTGCTGTCTGATGACCGCGCAAGAGAAGGGTGCTGAGAAGGGCGACAGAGGCTGGCGAGAGGTCGTGGATTTTGGCGTGAAGGTTGTGCCTGTATTTCGGGACGCGGGCGCCAGCTTGACTGAGTTGAAAGGCCCACTGGGTTTCTCGAAGTCCGTCAAGTGCGCGGACGACGGTGGCTTCGTCGAAATGGGTGATGGGGTCGCGATTGGTGGACTGGTTGCAGGCGGTGATGAGAGTGTTGAGGGTGAGCGGGTAGGAGTCTGGGACGAGAACTTCTTTTTCGAGGAGGCAACCCAGGACACGGGATTGTTCAAAGGTGAGCGGAGTCATGCGGGGGAAATGATCTGCAAGGGGGCTGGGTAGCCAGGGTTAAGGGGCCGGAGCTTTTGGCTGAGGGAGGTAGCCAGCGGCAAGGTCGATTTTAAATTGCCAGACAAGGGACTCTGGAACAGGTGGTGTGGGGCCTTGGCGGGCGAAGGTGATGGTGGCCTCACACTGCTCACGACGCAGGCGGTGGGGAATCTGATAGCTGAGAAGTTGGGTAGTGGCGTCATAGACTGGATGGACCGAGCCGATGCCTGAGATGTGCAATTTGACGGAATCAGGGACGATGGGGCCGAGACCGGAGAGGTCGGCGGAAAGTCGCGGGCTGCGATCTGTAATGGTGGAGCCCATGGCAGGGGTGAGTTTGACGAGCGGGTTGCCCTGGTCATTGACGGCGGTGGCGAGGACCATCTTGGTGGTGCCGAGGCCGCCGCGTCCGCGGAAACTGGTGGCGAGTCTGAAGACAGAATCGTTGACACCATGAATGATGAAGCGGCCGAGATCCCCGGGATGAGTATCCCAGGTCACTTTGCTACCATTCACGGTGACCAGGGTTTCGTAGCCTGCGGCGAGGCCCATGTCACGGATCTGCGTGTTGTAGTTGCCGTAAGGGTAGGCAAAGGACGTGATGGGCAAGCCGAGGTTTTGTTCGAGAAAGGTTTTGGAGTCAACAAGTTCGGTCTGCAGGTAAGCGGCATAGGCTTCATCGGTTCGGCCTTTGCGTGCGGTCATGCTGTCGTGGGAGACCGAGTGACTGCCGATGGTGCAAAGACCAGAGTCCATCATTTCTTTGATCTGTGCCCAGCTCAAGGAGCGGCCACCGATGTTCACATACTTTTTGTAGAGGTAGATGGTGAATGGGAATCGATGCTCCTTCAAGACAGGCCAAGCATGGCGGTAAACGCCTTCCCAACCGTCATCCATGGTGATGACAAAGGATTCCTCAGGCACGTTTTTGGTGCCCTTTTTCCACGCTAGGACATCCGCGAGCGGAATGACAGGGATGTTGGAGTCTTTGATGAACTGCATCTGCTCACGAAACTTGGTTTCATTGATGACCATGGCCTCGCCGCCGCGCTCTTTGAAGTCGTGATAACCGAGGATGGAAACGACGGAAGATTTGTTGAGTTCAAATACCTCAGCTTTTGGGACTGGCTCAAGCGGAGCGCTGGCATCAAAAAGAGACTCGTTGTCGAGCGCGGCATTGATTTGTTTTTCCTCCTCCGTGAGAGGGACGTCGACTTCTGGGGCTGGTGACTCCTGGCCAGCGGCGGCGAGTCGCTCGAGTTTTTGAGAGATGCGTTCGCAACTGGCCGCCGTCAGACAAAAGGGCAGGAGAAGCGCTGACAGGAAGCGGCGCGCGGGCGCTGAGGAGGCTGGGGCGGAATCCGGCATGAGATAATGGGATACATAGGGGCGGCAGGGGATGGCTTCAACTGGCTTTCCACTGGCGCGAACCAACTTCGGAGTCCATAGATGGCCGATGATTCGTCTGCTGCTCCTGCTGACTCTGCCACTTTATGTTTTGGATCAATGGTCCAAGAATTGGATCGTGGATCGGTTTCCACTTTATGAAGTGGAGCAGGAAGTGATTGCCAATGTGTTCTGGCTGCATCATGCCGCCAACACTGGGGTGGCGTTTGGCCTTTTTAATGGCACGGCCTATGCCAACTATGCGTTCGGAGCGATTTCCCTGGGGGCGCTATGCCTGCTGACTTGGTTTTACCGCAAAGGGGTGTTTCCGGGCTGGATGAGCAAGGTGGCTGTAGCGCTTCTGGTGTCAGGCATTCTGGGCAATTTCACGGACCGGCTTGTGCACGGGTATGTGGTGGATTTTCTAAAGTTTGACTTCGGATTTCCGCCTTTCAATCCATGGCCGTCGTTTAACGTCGCGGATTCCTGTGTGGTGGTTGCTTCGGTGCTGCTGGTCCTAGCGAGTTTTGTGGAGAAGCCGCCGGAGACCCCGGTGAAAGTCTAGCGCGTGTCTGGAAGACTGAGCGGTGGGCTGTAAGGGCCTAGGAGCTCACTGCGCCACCAGTGGCCGCTTTGCTGCCGCTGCTCTGGCGAGGTAAAGTGATAGCGCGCGAGCTTGGCACGGACGTGGGTGACTGTCTCCATGGGAATAAGAGGCGGCTCAAGCAGGTCCCAAACGGGCTGTTTGTGCTGAAGAAGGCGAGTGCAAAACTGACCGAACCAGAAGGTAGGTGAGGCGGGGTGGGCGTCACGTTCAGGGATGAACCCGGGGGAGAGTGCGGCAAACCACATTTGCCAGTCAAGCCGTGGCTGATGAGGGGCCGCTTGGGCCGGGCGGCGGGAGAGGTCGCCCGGTTTCCATTTGAATTCGACGGGGACCCAAAAGAGGCCGTCATCGCTGATCTCGAGCAAGATTTCTGGGCGTTCCTTGGTCATGCTCTGAAAGAGACCGTAAGCGTTGAAACTGCGCAACGGGGCGGCGTGATCGTGGAGGGTGTGCAGGGGAGCTGGGAGAAGGCGCTGGTGACCAGGTAGGCGACCCTCCAGGAATCCGTCAGCTGCCGTCAGGGTGAAAAGAAAGCACGGCAAAACGAAAAGGAAGGCAGGCCATTGACGCGGGCTTTTCCAAAGGGAGGGCACGGACGGCGGGGCAGAGGACTTCAAGGGCAAGAAGCGGAGGCTGCGGGGAAAGAAGGCATCGTCAAGCAGGGTCAGTGACAAGACGAGGGTCAGCAGGTTGAAGTAAGTGTAGTTGCCGGTCATCATCACCAAAACCATGAGCAGGATGAAGCCAAGCGCTGCGATGCGGCGGCCCCCTTTGCCCAGCACGATGGCAAAGGGCAGAATCAACTCGATGAGGTGCATGACCGCGCAGCCGGATTGATGCATCCACTTGGGCAGGTGATGAGCGAACCAGGACAGCGCATTGGGGAGGGGCTGGGTCTCGTAGTGATAGAGCAGGGCGCTGAGGTCTGTCCATGAGGTGTCGCCTCCGGCCCATTTGACAAGACCGGAGAGGAACATCAGGCGAAAAATCAGCCAATGAAGCAGGAGGATGGCGGCGCGTGGGGGTTCGTAATGGGCTCGGATGGGCGTAAAGATTCGCCAAGGTGAGGCAAAGATGGCAAGGAGTCCGGCTTCAAGCAGGAGCGCGTCCCACTGGAAGCCCATGAAGACATTGCCTGTCACCACCAGCGACAGGTAAAGGAACCAGAGAATGAGAAGGAAAGGACCCTGGAGAATACCGCAGAGGACAAATACCGCGAAGGCGATCCCAAGGTAAATCATACCCCCAACAAATCCGTCGTCGGCACGCCAGTGGAAGAGCGTTGGGAACTGCCAGAAGAGGTTGGTTTGATCCCGGTCTTCGACGGCCTGGATGTTTCCCATCATTTGCTCCAAGGGCAGGATGCCCTCAGAGCCCACAAGCCCCTGCCACTGAACATTCCAGGAGAGCAGGGCGATAACATAAATTCCCGCGAGCAGACGCGGAAACAAGGTGCCGACGATCCGGTAGGTGGCGTGCTCGCGAGTGGCGGACGGGACGGAGCCAGAGTGCGTTTCATCCGGCAGGGCGGCATTGGCTTCCATGCAGGTGAAGAGCGGTGAATCGGTTTAGAACAGAATCAGTTCTCAAAGATCGAAGCCTCATCCCGGTCGGCGACTTTGAGGTAGCGATAATAGACCTCAAGTTGCAAAGTGCAGAGGGCCTGGCGGTAAATGGCGTTGTTGCGCGTGCCGCCGGACTCCCAGTTGGGTCGTTCGGTTTTCCAGCTGCCATCGGGATTTTGGTTGGCCAGGAGCTGGGGGAGGATTTGCTCATTGTAGAACTTCCAGTCGTCGCCTCCTTGTTGGAAAAACGCCTGGGTGTAATAGTACCAGCAGTAGAGATTGCAGTTCTTGTTCCAGTCTAGGGGTTCGGAAGTCAGGAAGTCGCGAAGGAACTTGATGCCTTTGCCAATGGTCGATTTTTTGTTGGCTTTGCCGAGGGTTTGCAGGCCGAGCACACCAGCTCCTGTGAGACTGTATTGGTTGTAGTGCTCGTCGCGCTTTTCCTTGCCAAAACCGCCGTCCTTGGTTTGCAGGCGCTCGATGTAATCGACGGTCTTGTCCATGGCGCTGTTCAGTCCGGCGATTTTCAGGCTGGTGTTTTTGGCGGCTTTGAGGGCCTGATACTGCCAGCCTGCGACCGATAGGTCTTCGCGTCTGGAGGTGGGATTGCCTTCAGCGATGTTCTTGGTGTAATAATCCCATGAGCCTTCGGCTCTACCAGCATCTTTGCCATTCTGGCATTTGATGATCAGTTCGACGCCTTTTTCGAAGGCTTCCCGCATGCCTGGGAGAGATTTGCTACCCAAGCGGGCGAGGGTGTACATTTCTCCCAAGGCGTAAGTGGCGATGCCGTGCTCGTAAGCTCCGGCATTGCCAGCGAAGTCCTCGGTGAAAGCTCCGTATTGGTTTTTCTGGGAAAGCTCGATCAGATACATGATGCCCTTCATCACATTGTCCCCATAGAAAGGAGACTCTGGCGTTTCGCAGCGTCCTAGGTAGCAGAGTAGAACGAGGCCTGTCATGGCGGGCTTGTTAGCTCGTCCCCAAGAGCCGTCGGGATTTTGTTGGCCTTTGAGCCATTCCAACGATTGGGAAACGGCGCGTTCACACTCGCTGGAGCCACCATTTTGCGCCAGTTTTTGCAGGCGCTCGGCGGAGGAACAGCGGCTGCGCATCGAAGGTGGCAGGCTCACAAAACCGGCGGCACCACCGATGCCCATGCCCGTTCCAAAACCACCGCCCGCACCGGCCTTGCCGAATCCACCACTGCCCATCGAACCACCGCCGAGCGTCGAACTGACATCAGGCACGTCTAGCAGGTCGGGTGGGGCCTCGGGCAGAGAGACTTCAGAGGTGGTGCTGTTGCTGACGATTTTTTTCATCGGCAGGCTTTTGTTCAGGCTAGAGCGCTTCTTCTGCTGAACTTGATGCTTCATGTCCGCAGAGGCCTCCGCACCCTGGGCCGTGCCGCCACCGGGCAGGAAATCGACTTCTTTCTCGACCATTTGAGAACTGACCACGACGATGCCCGCCAGCAGAATGATGCCGGCGTGGATGGCGAGGCTCAGGGTGAGGGAGCCACCGCCCATGCGCCGCCACATTTTCACGAAGGGATGAGGAGGTTTGACCTCCTCGAAATGGGTGACGGCCTCTGGGTGGAAAATTTCACCCTCGACTGGTCCGTGAGGTGCTGCCTCCGTGACGACCTGAGCGACTTCAACGGGCGCGGCGACAGCGGCAGCCGTCGGCACTGGCACAGGAGCAGACCCACTGGAAGGTGGTGGAGCCATGACGGGAACTGCACCAGAGGTCGAGCTGGGGGAAGGATAGCCGTAGCCAGGAGGTGGATAGCCCTGCGGCCAGCCTTGAGGGGGCGTCATGCCTTGGGCGGGCGGATAGCCATAGCCTGGTGGCGGATACCCTTGGGGCCAACCCGGAGGCGGTGCCATGCCTTGAGGGGGGTAACCATAACCTGGAGGTGGATAACCTGGGGGCCAACCGGCAGGCACGGGCACAGATCCACTGGCCGTAGGTGGTGCGGACGGCACAGGACCACTGGGTGACGGGGTAGAGGTGGGGTTAGACATGGCTGAGGATGAGTCGGACGGCTAGTATGGCCAAAATTCCCTTGGAATGACCAGCAAAATCGACTGGGGAAGTCCATTTTTGCGATAGGCAGTTCCTGGGCTTTTTGGTCGCGGAGTGAACCAGAGACTTTGATTCACATCAGGCTGTGAGTGTTCAAAGCGACGAGGGAATGATGCGGACAATGGGACTGGTTCCCCTGGATCAATGCTTGCTAGCGGGCACAAAAAAAGAGGGGAGTGCTTGCGCACTCCCCTCTGTGAATTTCTGGATGTTACCCGTTCAAATTAGAAGGGGAACTTCACGCCAAGACGAACGATGGTTTGGTCTTCGCTGTCGCCGAGCACATACCAAGCGCCATCAGCAAAGATGCTCATGCAGCTTGCGGAAGGGAGGCGAAGATCAACGCCACCGCCAACGAGGAAGTCACCGCTGGTGTCGGAGTTGGTGCTGAAGCCACCGCCAACCATGGCGTAAGGAGCCAAGCAAAGGCTGGTGATGGGGTAGCGCAGGATCAGAGCAGCGTCGAACTGATGATGCTCGCTTTCGGAGGCGTAAAGGCCATAGGAACCTTGGACAGCCACGTAAGGGGAGAAAGCGTATTCAGCGAGGATACCACCGCCGAGCACATCATCCACATTGTCAAACAGAGCGCCGCCGAAAGCACCGAAGGAAAAGCCAGGAGCGAAGCACTCACAGCCCGTAGGAGCTGGAGGTGGAAGCACAGGGGCCTTTGGGTTTTTGTAGGAGACAGGGCCAGCGAGGGCAGCGCCGCTAAGGGCAACCGTTGCGATGATGGTCAGGAGTGATTTCATGTGGTAGTAGTAGGGGTGCTAGTGTTGATCTAGACCACTAGAATATTCGATTCGCCACAAAAGGCAACACCGAAAAGAGCTATTTTTTGGTTTTTGTTTAATTTACGGTTTATCGAATTGCTTGGATCGGTTGGCGACTCAACGAAAAGGATTGATTTGCAGGCGATTCAAAGGGTTCCCGAACCGTCTCACAGCAGGGACTATTCGTTGAGAACGATCTGCACTTGGCCGTTTTCGAGGCGAAAATCTTTGATTCCGGAAACAAACCTTTGGACTGCGGGGTCATTCCCGATCTCTCCTGAAACAAGATCGAGGCCCTTGATGTCCCCCAGCCAAGCATTGGGAAGTGGGATGCCTCCGAGGCTGATGTCGTCAACCTTGATAACGAGTTTTCCGGTTTCATTCATGAGCGCGCTGATGGCCAATCGAATGCGCAGCGTGGTGCCTGCAAACAGCGGGGCGTTTTCGTCGATTGGTAAAAGAAAGTTGGCGGCGATGCGGTTGCGGGATAAGTCGATTTTGACCTGTTCGCCGATGCCTTGATCAGCCAGAAAGGCATTGATTTCCTTTGCGGTCAGATAAATGGCCCGAGGGTCTTTGTTTTCAGGGATTGACGGTGGGGGAACGACTTCTTCTGCGAGTTCAAGTTGGGCGAGCTTATCATTCAAGGCGGATTGTTCGGTTAGACTCAATTCGACAGGGTGTAAAGGCGAGGCATAGAGGTTGCGCTTGACCCACCAGACGGTGCCGACAGCCGTGAGGAGGCAGCAGGTCAGGACGATGCCGGTGGCAATGAGTGCTGGCTTTTTCCAAGAGGAGACGACCGGAGGTGAGGCGGAAACAGAGGGAGGGAGGGTTTCGTTCATGGCGGTGGAGCTAGGTGTGACGTTGCTATTCAACACACTTAGTGTGCAGATGCCATTCCACGTTGAACCCAATTTTGGAATGAATGCCGCGCCGCCAGCGGGCGGTTAAAGCTTCAAGGGCCCGAGCAAGTGCAGCAGCTTGGCGTAGGGAGTTGGGGTGAGTAGCAACCAGAGAGTGAGGGTTGCGGTGCCCAGGGTGCAAACGATGATCCAAGGATTTTGCAAAAGCTGCTCAGGCTCTAAGCGCGCAGCTTCTTCCTTCATGGCATGATGGAAATAAACGAGCACAGCGGCGATGATCACTGGGGCTACGAGGACAAGATTGTTCAGTTGCGGATAGACCGCCATGGCGACTCCAGCGCAAAAGCAAAATAGATTCGCATAGCCGATCATGGCCAAGATGAGGCTCTTCTCGGTGTAGGTCTTGAAGGAGCGGCGGTAGCGACCGCTGAGTTCGGCATCGCCAATGAAGCGGAACTCGGCGTAGCGTTTTCCGGTCATGAGCAGAGCACCAAAGAACCACCAGGACAGAACGATGGAAAGCGGAGGGACATGGTGGGTGTCAACCAAAGCATAATAACCGAGCCAAAGACGAATGGGGTTATTGAAGGATTCGGCGATGACATCTGCAAAGGCGCGATCCTTTAGGCGGAGTGGAGGCACGTTATAAACGACACCGCTGAGCAGGAGCAAAAGGAGGGCGGCGTGATAGCCCCAGTTGAACTGCCAGAGCCAAGCCAGGGTAAAGGCCGCGACGATGAGAAACGCTTTGATGACCCAGAGGATGGGGACATTGACCTTGCCCGCGGGGATGCCGCGATGCCGCTTGGTGGGATGCATTGCGTCGAATGGTGCATCGAGGATTTCGTTGAGAATGTAGTTGGCTGACGCGATCAGGCAGGCGGGTACTAGAGATAAGATCGCCACACGGACAAGAGCCATATCCATGGCGAAGTCCAACACCAGAGCCCAGGCGACAACATGGCCGAAGACAATGAAAATGTTTTTGAGCCAGTGATCCGGGCGGCAGATTTTGAGGTATTCGACCATGCAAAGAGGCCTGCAAGTGAGCGCAGAGGAGTAATCAGTCAACTGCGGATGCGGTTATGTGTGGTCTCCTGGACGAAGCGGTAGTCGTTCGGGGTTAACTTGCGAGGTTCATTTCCGATGACCGGCAGGGAGGTTGTGCGATTCGAGCGAATTAGCCGTTACTTTGTTCAGTCATGCCTCACTGAAATCGTGAGCAGCGTGATTCATGGACCTAGAATCAGTGCACTCGGATCCTTTTGGATCGTAGCGAGTAGTTTGATGACGCACGCGCCTCCGGGAGGACATGTTGCTGGCTGGCAACGAATGACCTGTTTAGCGGATAGGGCGGGGGCTGTCTTTCGCTGGGCGGCGGAAGAGTCGCTGGAGCAGGCCTTTACGGTGCTGCTCGTCCACG
>JBIIUD010000029.1:0-10304 GCA_044340175.1 Verrucomicrobiaceae bacterium | reverse complement strand
CGGCGCACGAACTGCTGATTCAGGGCGTGCAGATCGCGCTGCTGCGGATGCCCCAACGATGAGCGACCATGATCCTACACTTCGATGCGGACGCCTTCTTCGCCAGTGCCGAGCAGGCGGCTGACAGGCACTTGCGGGGCCGTCCCGTCGCCGTCGGTGGTGAGCGCCGCGGCATCATCGCCTCCGCCAGCTATGAGGCGCGCCGTCTCGGGATCTACACCCCGATGCCGACCGCCAAAGCGCGCAAGCTCTGCCCCAGCCTCATCGTGCTGCCCTGCCACTTTGATCTCTACGAGCGGCTGTCACGCCTCATGTTCAGCTACGCCTACGACTTCACCCCCTTCGTCGAGCAGGCCAGCATCGACGAATGTTATCTGGATCTGAACGGAGCCCGCCACGGCAAAGCCAGTGACACCGCCATGACCATCCAGCGGGCCATTGCCCAAAGCCTGAAGCTCTCCGTGTCCGTCGGCGTCGGCGCCAACAAGCTGGTCTCACAGATCGCCAGCAAACTGCAAAAGCCACATTGCTTCATCGAAGTATCGCCCGGCCATGAGCAGGGTTTCCTCTGGCCGCTGGAAAACAAGTGGCTGCCCCAGGTGGGCCCCCAGCTCGCCACCAAGCTCAACACCGCCGGCCTGCGCCGGGTGGAACACATCGCCCGCACCCCTGTCGATGAACTGGCCCTCCTAGTGGGCAAATCCGCGCTGACGCTGCGTGACTACGCACTGGGTCTCGACGGACGGCCCGTGGTGTGTGACGCCCCCGCCGCCAAGAGCTACGGTGAGCAGGAAACCTTCAACGAAGATACCACCGACACCGCCTTCATCCTCGCCCGCCTGCGGGCGATGGCTGACACGCTGATGCGGCGCGTGCGTCAAGATCACAAAAGCATCCGCACCGTGACGCTGACCCTGCGTTACAACGACATGGATGAAGTCATCCGCTCCACCAGTCTCAACGAACCGACCGACCTGGAGAACGACATGTATCCCCTGCTGCCCGGCTTGTTAAAACGCGCCTGGGAGCGTCGTGTCAGCGTGCGTCTCGTGGGGCTGCGACTCAGCAACGTTCACGCCCTGGCCTACACCCGCTTTCTCACACTGGAGCCGGATGATGCCAAGCGCGAGCGCCTGCACACGCTGTCCACCGTGATCGATGAGTTGCGCGGACAGCAACGCAGCATCATGCGCGGCCACGACCTCTGGCTGGCGCAGCAGCGCAACAAGCCCCGCAACACACTGCCCCAGCCTCAACCCACCCCCGGAGCCGTGGCCCCGACAGTGACCAACCGAGTCCTCCGGGAACGCGCCGGGAACGGCCCGCAAATCCTCGTCGACTCACACCGATTGTCGGTCCCAGCTCTGAACGTGAAAAGCTGCTTCAGCTTCCTGGATTCCGCCCTCACCATCTCCGACATCGTCGCCACCGCCGCCGCCTACGAGATGCCCGCCGTAGCCATCACCGATCCCAACCTGCACGCCGCAGTGCCCTTCTTCCAGGCCGCCGTTGCCGCAGGCATCAAACCCATCATCGCCGCTGAACTCCGCTGCCAGAAGCAAAGCCTGCTCGCCTACGTGCAAAACAACACCGGCTACCAAAACCTCTGCCGCCTGCTATCCTTCAGCGATGACGCCACGATCACCCCTGAACAGCGGCACGCTCACAGCGCAGGTTTGATCCTGCTACCCGCGGATAACACCACGGTCGCACTGCCGGAAATCCGCTACCGCGATCCCGCCGACAAAGTCTTCTATGATGTCCTGCAAAGCATGCGCACCTTGACACTGCTGCATGAACGTCATCCGCAAAAGCGGCGCGGCGATTTCGCCTTTCATCCGCCACCAACCTGGAGTGAACGCCACACCGCGCCCTCCCTGCAGGCCGCACAGGACCTCGCCGCGCAGTGCGAGTTCACCTTCGACTTCAAGACACTGCGCTTTCCCCGCTACACCCCCGACGATGGCAGCACCCCAGCCGCCATGCTGCAACGTCTGGCACACACCGGCCTGCGCCGACGCTACGGACACCAAGCAGCGCAGCATGAGGCGCAGTTGCAGGAGGAACTCGCCATCATCGCTGAAGTCGGCTACGAAGAGTACTTCCTCACCGTCTGGCACCTGCTCCAGGAATGCGCCGCGCAGAACATCGGCTGGATCACCCGCGGCAGCGCAGCAGACTCACTCGTCTGCTACGCCCTCGGCATCAGCAACGTCTGCCCGATCCGGTTTGAGCTGTACTTCCGGCGCTTCCTCAACCGGGATCGCATGGCGCTGCAAAAACTGCCTGACATCGACATCGACTTCGCCCACGACCGCAAAGACGACGTCGTGCAACTGCTGCTCGACCGCTACGGCCCCGAGCACGCGGCGATTGTGGGCGGCTTCAACACCTTCCAGGCACGCGCCGCTCTGGGGGATGTGGCGAAAGTGCTCGGCATCGCGGAGCACGAGATCCGCCGCCTCACCAAACACCTGCCTTGGACGGACGCCCGCCACGCGGCAGATGCCGTCGCTCTGTCACGCGAGTGTGACCACCTCGCCTGGCAAGAGGAACCCATGCGTACAGCCCTACTGCTGGCAGGTCGTCTCGATGGTTTTCCCCGGCACCGCAAAATGCACCCCTGCGGCGTGGTGCTTTCGCGTGATCCAATTCGCGACCTGTCGCCTACCTTCATCAGCGGCAAAGGCTGGCCCACCACGCACTTCGACATGGACGCGGTGGAGGCGGTGGGCCTGATCAAGCTCGACGTCCTCGCCCAGGGCGGACTCGCTGTGTTGCGGGATACTCAAGCCACCCTGCGCGAACAAGGCCAGACCCTCAATCTGGCAGCGCTGGAAGTGGGCGGACTGGGCGACACCGAACAGCCCCGCCGCAGCGCCCCAGTCGCCCCTTGGAGTGATGCGGGCCTGTGGCAAATGATCGCCTCTGGGAACGCACGCGGCGTGCACCACATCGAAAGCCCCGCCATGACCAGCCTCGCCTGCATGGCCGATGTACGGGACATCGATCGACTGGTCGCCATCGTGTCCGTGATCCGCCCCGGCGCCGCGAACGGACTCAAAAAAACCCAGTTCGCCCGTCGCGCCCAAGGTCTGGAGCCCGTCGATTATACCCATCCCAGCTTGACCACCGTACTGCGTACCACCTTCGGAGTCGTGGCTTATGAGGAGCACATCCTGCAGATTTGCGAGGCCTTTGCAGGACTGCCCGCCGGCCGCGCTGACATGCTCCGCCGCGCCCTGGTGAAACAGGATCAGACCAAAGTAGCAGAACTGCAGGCCCAATTCATCACCGCTGCCCGCCACCGCTCGCGGGACGAAACCGCCATCGCCAAAGTGTGGGCACTGGTCGCCGGCTTCCAGGGCTATGCCTTCTGCCGCGCCCACAGCACCGCCTACGCGGTCGAAGCCTACCAGGGAGCCTATGCCAAGTACTACCATCCCGCCGAGTTCATGGCCGGCGTGCTAACCAACGGCAAAGGCTTTTATTCCCCTCTGGTTTATACCCTCGAATGTCGTCGTCTTGGCATTGGCTTCCTGCTGCCGGACGTGAATCACCTCACTGACGCCTTCACAGTCGAAGCCTCAACCACCCCCCACGGCACGCCCGCGCCACCCCTGGGCAAAGCCATCCGTGTACCCCTGCGCTGCATCAAAGACCTCAGTTCAGCAATGCTCGACCGCTGGCGTTCCGAGCGCGCACGCCAGCCCTTCACCTCCGTGCGGGACTTCTGTGAGCGGGTCCGTCCTGAAGGCCCCGAGGCGCTGAGCTTGATCCGTTGCGGTGCGTTTGATGCGCTGGGCGGCACGCGCACGGAACAGTTCTGGCGCATCACCCACTGCGCCCGCGATACCGCAGACGGTGCCGACTGGCTCTTCAAAGGCGCGCTTGAAGACCATGTGCGCGCCACCTTCCGCGAGGAACCTACCCCCGTGCAGCGCCTGCACGATGAAAGGGAACTGCTCGGCTTCACCGTCAGCAGTCACCCGCTCGACTGCCATCCCCACATCGCCTGGGAAACCTATTGCCCGATCTCTGAACTGCACCGTTACCCTAACCACCAGGTCACGGTTTGCGGTCTCATCATCGTCAGTCGCTCCCATCTTCAGCAGAACGGCCAGCCAATGAAGTTCATCAGCATCTGCGACCGCTCCGGCATCGTCGAATGCGAGATCTTCGCCGCCGCCTACCGCGCCTTTGGCCTAGCTACCGTCCGCTACCCCGTCGTGCAAATCACGGGTGAAGTGAAGCCTTTTGAGAACGGTCAGGGTTTCACCTTGGAAGTGTTGCGAGTGGAGAAACCCCGAACCATCTCTCCCCCATCATGATCGAGAGTGCGAACGAGGACATGGACGAGGACGTGGACGTGATCGTTGACCTGCCGGAAAACGTCGAGCCATCCGTCAAGGTTTCTCATCGGCAATTGAAGCTTCTGCAGCTGGAGAACCCCCTCTCCGTGCGCTTCGGCAATGCCTTTTTTCGTGCCCTGCCCGCACAACCAGGCGTCTATTTTTTTCACAGCGCGCAGGATCAGTTGCTTTACATCGGGCAATCGAACGACTTGCGCGCCCGGGTCGGCAGCTATCGCCATGTGACACCCGAACAGCACCCCAAACGCACCCTGCGGCTCGTGTCGAAAATCGTACGCATCCACTGGGAAGTGTGCGCCACCGCCGTCGAAGCAGTGGAGCGCGAGCGCCTGCTGCTCTTGGAGCATCGCCCCCCGTTCAACCGCGCCGGGGTCTGGCAGGGCGACCCATGGTGGCTCAAAGCGGAAGCGACTGACAACCGCCTCGAGCTTGAACTGAGCCGAGCGCCAACCGAACACAACCAAGGCCCCTTCCCACCGGCTTTCCGTTATGTCTTCGGCGCACTGGTGCGCGGCGTGTATCGGCTCAGCTATCCCGAGCGCCCGCTCGCCAGCTACCCCCACGGCCTGGCCCATGCCGCCGTGCCCCTCAGCCTGAGCCTCGCACTGCCCCAGCCAGCGGCCGCGCTGATGGCGATCACGGCGTTCCTCACCGGCCAGTCCGAAGACCTGCTCGCCCAACTGACCGCACTCCCTTTGCCCCCCTCCGTGAGGGTGAGTGTGGGTGAGCAGGAATACTGGCTCGACGACCTCGACCGCCTCCATCGCTATCGAGCCAAGCCACCACCCTCGTCCTCATCCTCGCCCCCGCCCTCGTCCAAAGCAAGTCCTCAGCCCCCCCACCAAAGAGCCCATGCGTTGCTTGGAAACCGAATGCCGAGCTTTCATCTTTTTGATCCACAGTCATCCGCCTACAATGGAGACAGGCTCGGAGAGAAAGAACCCTTGCACACCCAGACGCGAAACACTGAAGCATCAAAGGCCTCGACATGAACGGTAAACGAAGCGCTCAAAGAAAAAAGGACCTGGCCGAAGAGAACAAGTTGCTGGGCGAGATCATTCGGCAGGAGATTCGCGAGATGGTCGAAATCGAAAAGGAGAACCTTTCATTGAAGGCATTGAAGAGCGCCAAACCGTCGATAACCACCCGTAGCCTTCTATCCCTTATTCTACAAACTGGAGCGGGTAAAGGGAATCGAACCCTTGTCTAAAGCTTGGGAAGCTCTCGTTCTACCATTGAACTACACCCGCGCAAAGTCATGCGCTGACAGGACCGGCAGTTTGCTGGCATCCCGGAAGTTGTCAACGCCTATCCACGCCAACCTCAACCTGCGAAAGGCAGCAGCTTTGACGCCAGTAAGGTCACTGCCAAGCCCACTGCGGACACGAGTGTCAGCATCACGCTGAAGGATTTCAGCGTCTCCTTTTCAGTCAGACCACTCAACCGTGACACCACCCAAAAACCACTGTCATTCATCCAGGAAGAAGAAAAGGCGGCAAAACCGATCGACAGATAAAGGTACATCGGATGATACGGCAGGTCGCCGCCTTGGATCATCGGATAGACGATGGCCGATGCGGTCAACATGGAAACCGTGGCTGACCCCTGCGCGATGCGCAGGACCAAGGCCAGCAGGTAGGAGACGACGATCAAGCTGAGCCCCATGCCGGAGGCCAGCTTTTCCACGGCACCACCCACGCCCGCATTCTTGATCATGGCACCAAACGCACCGCCTGCGGAGGTGATCAGAATGATGATGCCCGCGGTCTCCAGCGCCGGAGCGATTTTTCCTTCCACCTGCTCCTTGCCCAGTCCGCGCTGCCTGACGAGAATGCCGAGAGCGATGAAGGTCCCAATGAAAAGGGCGATGTTCTTTTCCCCGATGAAATCAATCACGTTGCGCACGCTTTGAAAGCTCTCCATGCCACCGAACCAAGCCACCACCGCCGCAGTCTCCCCCGCAGGTCCAGCAGGAACCATGACTTTGATCAAAGAAGAAAGGCTAATCAACGCGATCGGCAGCACGATCGGCACCATCGACCAAAAAAACGAGGGCAGTTCCTCGTCTCGTTGGTTCACCAGGACTTGCAAATCATTCAGGCTGGACCCCGGCGTCTCACGCAGCGGCATCGTCCACCGCTTGTTCATCCAGAGGGCGATGCCAAAGCCTGCCAGCGCCGGCAGGATGCCTGCGGCGAAGCCGGACAGAATCGAGAGACCCACGTCGAGCTTGAGGTTCTCCACCATGGCGATCGGCCCTGGATGCGGGACGGTCATGGAGTGAGTGACCACGCCACCGCAGCACACGCACAAAACGTAGAGCAGGTAATCCTTGCCGGTGCGCACTCGCAGGGCCTTGGCCAGCGGCGCCATCAGCATGAACATGGTGTCAAAGAAAATGGGCACCGACAGGATGTAGGTGCTCACGAGCAGCGCAAAACCCGCGTTGCGCTCCCCAAAAATGCTCAGAAATCGCCGCACCACCTTATCCGCCGCACCACTCTCCATCATGGCCATGCCGATGATGGAGGCCAACCCGATGGACACCGCCACTCCACCCGCCGTTTTGCCAAACCCCGCCATCACCAAACCGACAACATCAGACAAGGACCGAATCACTGGCTCACCCGTAGCGCTATCAATCGTGGATACCGGAAAGAAAGACGCCAGCACACCTGCCAGCAACGCCGCCAGAGTCAGCGCCAAAAAAGCGTGCAGCCGCAGCTTGCCAATACCGACCACAATGAAGGCGACGCTGATGATGAGCACCAGGAAAGGCCAAATGTCGGAGAGGGTCGTTACAGCAAGGACGGGAAGCATGGCCGCGATGCTGACGGTTCCTGGCGCGAGATTCCAGCGAAAAATGCGTTCTTCGATGAAGAGAGGCGGACAATTTCGTCCGCCTCTCGCAAAGGCGATCCGTTTCCAACAGCCAGGAGGCAACGAAGAGGTTTGGTGAAAAGCTTGAAGCGCTACCGCACTTCTTCGGAAGGATAGCCTGAAGCTGGGAAGGTTGTGTCAAGCCAGGGTCTATTCCTTGTAAGAAAGTTGTCAGCCCTCAAGGAATCTCATTGAGCGTGTAGTAACCCACTGCGTGCAGCAGCACCTGCCCTTGGTCGTTGCGCACACCATCGAGATGCAGTTCATGCACATGGCCTTGGGTCAACGGTGTCACTTTGAGCCGGACGGAACGACCATCCTCCGCCACGGTTGCGGATTCGATTTTTGGGATCACCTCATCGATTTCAGGACCGCCGTAGTCTTCCCGATAGGCATAGGTGAAAGCGCGCATGGAATAGCTGTCCGTCTTGCCCGCGCTGGCGGCATCCACGGGCTGGGTGAAGGTCAGTTCAAAGCCATCCGGCTTGGCGCTCATCTCATGCACTTCAAAGGGCACTTTGCCGGTCCACTCCAGCTTTTCAAAGCAGTAGGGCTTGCCTCCACGTGCGCCCCAGCCGCGGTCGCTGCCTCCCGTATAGAGCTTGCCCTCGGCATCCATGCGCCCGCCGATCAAGCCCGAGGCAAATCCTCCCCGAAAAGGAAACACCGCCCCCTGCCGGATGCCCTTCACCGTCTCCAAAAACACCCGGCTGACGTTGCTGTGGCTTTGATCCCCAACGAAGAGCTGCTTCTCAAACGGTCCAAACTTTCCGCCGCTCTCGTCGCACACGATGAAGGTGGGCGAGTTCCCAATCTTGCCATGCACCAGATACACAGCGGGTGGCAGCAACTCCTTGATCCGCTGCCTTTCTTTCACCATCCGCCCGGGATCTCCGCCGACACGCGGCTCCCCACGCTTCAGTTCCCCTTTGAAAGCCTCGGGGATGGGGTCCACCGGACGCGGACCCATGTTAGGTGCCTGGGCATACCATTCATTGCCGCCGGGATGCCCCTGAAAACTCCCCGGCACCAGATGCTGCAGCGTCGATGACCCCCGCCAGGGTCCCTGATTGTCAGTCATATAGACCGCACCCTCCGCATCAAAGCCGAGCCCGCCCGGACTGCGAATGCCACTGCAGGTCGGCTCCAACTTGCCGTCTGGCTTGACCCTCAGCGCCCAACCGCGAAAAGGCACCTTGCTGCTGAAGGAACCCGTCAAACAAAGCGCCACCCACAGGTCTCCGTTCTTATCAAAGCGGGAGCCAAAGGCATACTCATGGTAATCTCCCGAGACACCCCAGCCATCCGTCACCGTCTCAAACACATCCGCCCGACCATCGCCCGATGTGTCCTTGATCCGCATCACCTCGCCACGCGTGGTGGCATACAGCCAGCCGTCTTTGTAGGCCAGCCCCAGCACCTCGTGAAGCCCTGAGGCGAACAGGGTGAATTTTGCCTTGGCCAGGTCAGCCACCTGGGCATTCTCGACGACCCAAATCTCCCCGCGCCGCGTGCCCAACGCCAATTTTTTCTCCGGCAGCAGCTCCACCGACCCCACCTCCATGGCCGTCTCAGCAGGTGTGACATAGGTCGTGATCCGATAAAAGTCCGATTCTTGTGGATCCGCGCCCAGCGTGGGGAGGACGCTGCAGCATGCGATGAATAAGGAGAAGCAAGGTTTCACGTTGAAGAAGGGAGCCGTAGTTTACGAAGCGCCGCCCATCAATGTATCGCGAGATTCCAACCCGTAACGCCGAGCCTCCTCAAAACCTCACCACAAAGCCCGCAATCAATGACAAGTCCGGCGTCTCATTCGTCAATCCGAACCCCGCGCCCAATTTGATGAGGCCCCAGTGCACGGGCGCGTAATGCGCCGCGACGACGGCCTGATGCCAATTCTCTTGGTTGAAGTTTCCAAGGGCCTCCACACTGCAAGCCAAGTCATGATTGAAGGCGTGGCGCAGCCCTGCCGCATAGCCCCACGCGGGGCCTTGATTGCGATCATTGAAATGCACCAGATTCAGAACCAGGCGATCCGAGGCCGTCAGATCAGTCTCCAACATGAGCCGCGCATTAAGACCTTCGATGCGTTGCTCTCTTCTCACGGACTCGTAAGTGGTGATTTCCCGGGTCGTCGTCGTGGTCCGCACCCGCGTGCTCATGCTTCCACCGGCCGCCGTTGTGTGACCGTGCCCCCCGTGCCTAACCCCTCCGCGCGGCGGCTTCGGGATGCCGTCCGGACCCGCGTCAGGTCCGCCGCCACCGCCAGGATTGCTGCTCCCGCCACTCCCCGCCGCTGGCGCTGGCGCTGCGGCGACCTGAATCGTCTCCGTTTGCTGAATCGTCTCCGTCCGGGTCACTGCCTCCAGCGTGGTGTAGCCGTAAGGGTTGACACTGAATTCATAACCGACCCGCAAGGCCAGACGAACGCGCTTGCTCCATTCCTGCGGCAAAAGCTGCATCTGCAGATACGGGGAAACGCCATACACCTGCCAGCCTTCCCCCACATCCGCCGTTACCGCTCCCATACCAAAAGCCAAGCCAGGCAACAGACCCAGCATGAACCCCGGCTCCGTGGCGTAGCTGTCCGAGTCACCATCCTTCGTCCAGTCAAAGCCTCCGTAAAGCACCCCTTTCCCAGGCGCTGGAACAAACGCGTCCTGCACCAGCAAAAAATCCAGACCGTGATGCGCCCGTGCCGCGCACGAACACATCGCGACCAAGCCCAAAAGCCTGAACCAAAAGCAAAAGCGTTTCATCAAAAAGTGTGATTCCTCAGCAAGGAAAGAGCGGGGCCAGACACCTTGTCCGACCCCGCCAGATCTTACCTCATTACTCCGACATCCAGCGCCCTGAGCGAATCGGCGTCAGATTTTCCGCACTCGCCGGTGCTCCCAACGCCGGGAGCTCAGGCAGCAAGAAATAACCCACCAACTGCGGACCTGACCCATCATCCACGATTGTGCCAAACATCGCCGCCTTCCGACGCCGTGTGACACCCGTCAGACCAATACCGCCTTCGACATCCTCGAGCATGAACTCACCAAAGCT
>JBIIUD010000745.1:0-2520 GCA_044340175.1 Verrucomicrobiaceae bacterium | reverse complement strand
CGACCGGCGCTGCCGTCGAAGTAGAGGCGATCTTTGAGATCAAGTGAGCCGCTCTAAAGCAAAGCAGCGTTGAACAGGCTCACAGAACGCTCTCTGAAAAGGGAAATGAACCTGTTCATCGTTGTGACTATCTCAAAAATGAGACGCACCCCTGTCTAATTTATGACATTTTAGATAAAAACTAGAATTTGAGGTTGCGTGTAGGCCGGGCAGGTCTATAATTATGAGAATTGATTCTCATAACCCGCATGAAAACACCTGCTGCTTTTTCCCCTGTCCGCCATCAACAAGGCATCAGCCTTTTTGAAATGCTGATGAGCGTCGCCATCATTGGAGTGATGTGCTCGCTGGCGCTGCCGCTTTTTGGAGCGCCTCAAGAGGCGTTTTCAAGCGTGAAAGCCAAACGCAACGCGCAGGAGTTGGTTACGGAGTGCACGGTGGCTCGCGCGGCAGGCGTTGATTTTGTGGTCGTTGGAGATTTGAAGGCGACGTTGGCCGCGGTGAATGTGGGGGCCCGTGCGAAGTCGGGGGTGTTTGCCGGACGGGAGTTTGGTCTGAAGGGCATGAGCCCAGAGGAATTGGCGGCTTCCCAAGCCTATCTGAAACTTCAAAATGGCGAGCTCCAGGTCCGCTGAGTGCGGAGCTCGGACTGAGGTCGGATCGTCGGAGCAACGATTTCGTCACGGCAACGGTTCAGAATTGCTTGTTGGCACGATTCTACCTATGACACAGCGGTCGAGTTACCGACCCTGCCATGGATTTTCATCGTCAATGCGTTCCATTTTACCAGTCATGGCTGGCGGCAGTGGCGCAGGTTTTGGGCTTGCTGGCATTGTTAACGGTCCAGCCTCTCTTGGGACAAGCCCCTAACGCCACGCCCAGTACGGAGACGCTTGCGACGCCGCTGGAGTTGATCCAGGCGGGGAACACGGCGTATCAGGCGCAGAACTGGGCGGAGGCAGTGGCAAAGTTTGAAACCTTCCTCAACAACTACGGGACTGATCCTGCGCTGGCTGAAGCCGCGGCCCAGGTCAAACCGCTGGTGGCGCTGTGTAAGATCCGCTTGGCTGACTATGGCGGGGCGGGGGCTTTGATCACGGAGGCGTTAGCGCAGCCGAAGTTGGATCCCAAACTGCTCGATGAGCTGTCCTTTTGGAAAGGCGTCATCCTGCTCCAGGTGCAAGCCTATGAAGAGGCGCGCAAAGCTTTCCTGGCCTACTATCAAACCCCGGAATTCCAGCAAGCACGCCGCATCGAAAGCATCCTGCTTTATGGCACCACCTACATCCTGGAAAATGACCACCAACAGGCAACGTCCTTCTTTGAGCAGCAGGCACCGCGCCTCTGGGACCTGAGCCATGAGGCGGCCCTGCGCGCGCAAACCTTGAGGTTAAACTCGCTCATGGAGCTGAACCAATTGCCGGAGGCGAAGGCGCTGGTGGCCACTCTGCAACCGTTGATGGACGAAGTGACTCAGATCATTTCCCTGCACGGACTCAAGGCGGACCTGGGGGGGCGCTTCCTTGAGGCAGGGGATTTCTATGCGTCGATCTTCTGTCTCCAGCGGGTCTGGTCAGCGCAGCGCCTGCTCAAGCATCAGGCGGACCGGATAAACCGCATCAAGCAGGAGCTGACCATGCTTGCCGCGCGTCCAGGAGGTGAGGCGCTGATCTTTGCCAAGCGCAATGTGCTGACGCGCATTGAGCGAGAACACACGACCTTCTCGGCCAGCACCGACTTTGATCTGGGGGTGCGCATGCGGCTGGGATTTGCCTACCTCGGCCTGGAGCGGTGGCGGGAGGCGGCATTGGTGTTGGAAGAGGCGCTGACGTTGCCTGGAGATCCCAAGCAGCAGGCCCAAGCGGGCTTAGCCGTCGTGCAATGCTGGCTGCAATTGAAACGCTACGACCGCTGTGTGGCCAGTGCGGACGCGTGGCTACTGAAGTTTGAAGGCAAGGCCGAAGCCAATGACGCCAGCCGAGTCCGCTTCCTGATGGCGCAGGCTCATTATGATGCGCAGGATTTTCTGGATGCCGCTCGGGTGTTTGAAGAGCTGACGCAAAAGCACCCGGAGCACGAGTTAGCCCCTGAGGCACTGCTGATGGCCGGTCTAGCGGAACTCATGGCCGACGAGCATGAGCCTGCCGTCCGTTTGCTCTCCGAAGTGGTGCGGCGGCATCCCAAACTGCCCGTGGCCGAAGACGCCTCTTATTGGCACGGCATGGCCTACAGCTTCAACAGTGATCATCTCGAATGCCGCGATCACCTAGCCGCCCATTTGAAGACCTATGCCAAATCGGCACGCTACAAGCCTGCCGCCGTTTTCCGCCGTGCGTATTGCCGCTTCATGCTGGCAGATTATGAAGGCGCCATCGGGGAGTTTGACGACTACTTGCGTGACTCTCCTGAAGGGGCAGACGTTGGCGAAGCGCGAGTGTTGAGAGGAGATGCTTTGGCCTCGTTGGGCAAGATTGATGACGCCATTGCCAGTTATGCGGATGTTTCTTCAGAGCAAAAGCA
>JBIIUD010000746.1:0-2520 GCA_044340175.1 Verrucomicrobiaceae bacterium | reverse complement strand
CACCCAGCACCACCGCACCGGATCCGATCTTGAGCACTTTGTTGACCTGTTTCTTGTCCACAATCGCCACCCAGCCGATGCCCATATTAAACGTCTTCCAGGCATCCGCCTCGTCCACATGTTTGAGCACCTTTTGCACCACCGCATTCTTCCAGGTCGGCACCTTCAGGTGACAGCCGAGCCCACGCTTCACAAAGATCCGCCCCAGGTTCTCCCACAGTCCCCCACCCGTGATATGGGCCATGGCCGCCGGCTTGACCTTCGCCTTCTTCAGGCCCCAGGTCACATCATGATAAAGCAAAGTCGGCGTCAGCAGCTGCGCCGCTTCCTTCTTCGTCAGCTTGATGTTCTCTGCCTCAATCACACGGCGCACCAAACTGAAGCCATTGGCATGGAAGCCCGCGCTCGGCCAGCCCACCAGCACATCCCCGGCCTTGATCTCCGCCGGATTGAGAACGTCCTTCTTCTCCGCAGCCCCAATCGCAAAACCCGATAGCTCCACCATCCCATCCAGCACTGCGCCCGGCATCTCCGCCGTCTCACCACCCGCCAGGATGCAATTGCAGGCCACCAGATACTCGGACATGCCCGCAATGATCCGCGCGAGCTGCCGTTTGTTGATCTTGTTCACCCCCACGTAGTCCAAGAACAGGATCGGGTCCGCGCCCGTGGTTAGCACATCATTGACGTTCATCGCCACCAGGTCCTTGCCCGCATTTTCTAGCAGATCATACTTCAGCAGCAACTCCAGCTTCGTGCCCACGCCATCGCAGCCCGTGAAGATCATTGGCTCCTTGTACTTGCTGAGGTCATAGCCCGCAGCAAACAAACCAAACGCATTGGCCAACTTCCGCTTCTTTTGCGTGCTCTTCACCAGCGCGCCGATGTCATCGACAAATGCCGCCGCTTCGTGGATGTCCACGCCTGATTGCTTGTAAGTGTGCTTGGCCATGAAAAGAAATGAAATGAAAAGAAATGAAAAAGTTGAACTAGGCGGTCATCGTCTCAAACGCACCCTTGAAAAAGTAATACCCCCAGCCCTGCTCCGCACCACTCCAATCCGGATCGTAGTGATGGGCTTTGGACAAGAAACGCTCAGGATGCGGCATCAAACCAAACACCCGTCCCGTCTCATCCTGAAGTCCCGCGATGCGTTCCGTCGAACCATTGATATCCTCTCCGTAGAGCAGTGGTGCCAACCCGTTTTTCACATACTGCGCGGCATCCCCCGCCACCGTCACTACGCGACCTTCCGCATGAGCCACGGGCAATTCAAAATTGTCCGGCAGCGCCTGCAAAAACGGACTCACCTTACTGCCATTTTTCTTCAGCGGCGCCCAACGGCACATGAAGCGACCGCTCGTGTTGTGAATCAAACTCGCCTTTGGCAGCAGGTCCAGTTGCGTCAAGATTTGGAACCCATTGCAGATGCCTAAAGCATAACCGCCATTGTCCACAAACTGCCGCAACCGATCCCCGAGCTTGTTCTTTGTGATCAGTTGCGCGATGCGACCCGACATCACGTAATCGCCATAACTGAAGCCCCCCGAGAACACCACCATCTGAGTGCGCTCCAGTGCCGACTCGTCCAGCAGCGCCACCGGCAGGACTTCAGCGGTAAATCCCGCCGCCTCCAGGGCACGCGCCGTTTCGGCATCGCAGTTGGTTCCAGGAAATTTGATGAGTAGGGCGTGGGGCATGGTTAAATGAGGATTCAATTCAATTCAATAATAAGGGGTAAGTCCGGCCTTCCAGATGGCCTTCAATTCGGCCACGGAAGCATCCACCAGCGTGTTACCTTGATAGGTCAGGTGCAGCCATTTTTCACCGGTGCTTTCGCCAATCGCGACCAACCCAGCCTGACGTGCGACCTCCATGTGCTCGGCCGCCACTTCGATCACCAACCGTGCGGGTGTTTCCCCAAACAGCACCTCCGCCGCCGTGCAGCCTGCCTCGGCGGGCACCCGGTCAAGATCCGCACGAATGCCGCCCTTGCCTGAGAAAGCCATCTCCGCCAGCGCCACACCAAGTCCACCCTCGCTCACATCATGCGCGCTCAAGATCGCACCTTGCTTCACCAGCGCATGGTATTTCCGGTAGCGCTCGAGGGCCTCAGCTTCATCAAACTCCGGCGCCGCCTCCAGTCCGCAACCGCTGACATACTTGCCCAGCACACTGCCGCGCAGCCCACGCTTTGTAGGACCGAACACGCAGATCTTGCTGCCCACTTTCCGCAGTGAAGATCCCACCACATGCGCCGCATCCTCCACAATGCCGATCCCACTCACCAGCAAGGTCACCGGGATCGAAACCGGACCTTCATCCGTAACGAAGTAGTTGTAGAACGAATCCTTTCCGGAAACAAACGGTGCCGCATAGGCCAACGCGCTGATGGCCATGCCTTTGGTGCACTCCACCAGCGCACCAAGCTCACGCTCATCATCGGGATTGCCCACGCAGAAGTTATCAAGAATCGCCAACCGATCCGGATCCGCCCCCACCGCCACCAACTGACGCACG
>JBIIUD010000028.1:0-10340 GCA_044340175.1 Verrucomicrobiaceae bacterium | reverse complement strand
CAAGGCTACGCCCCCAGCCGAGGGCAGCCGCGCGGTGAGACAGGCGTCCAGCCACGGAACGGCCAAGTAGCGTTGGTTGCCGCATTCGTGACTGGTCAAAGGATCGACGGAAACAGCGATCAAAGCATTCTTGGCGCGCATCGCTTTGAAAAACGTCTCATTGGAGGACCACACCCCGGCAAAGCGGCCGTCTTTAATCGTGACACCTTCTTTGGTGCCGAGATTGCACATCACCGGCACCTTCGTGGTGGCTTCAGAGATCTCATACGGAGCAGGCTTTCCTTCCACCGCCTTAACGGGGGGCACGCCTGACCGCAACCACGCTGCCGCCACCCGCTCCGGGTAGAGCATCACCATGCCGCCCGCCCAGTGCCCGCCGCCACTGTGACCCCACAGCGCCCAGGGCACCTTGGCCAGTTCTGGGTGACCGCTTTTTTCACCGAGCTCCACCAGCGCTCTCTGAAAGGCCGCACCCGACCCATTGCGCGGATCACACCACATCTGGCAGTCGGCTTTCTCTGGCTGTTCATAGGAGGGCCCCATCAGCGCACAGCCATGCTTCTTGGCCAGTGCCTGCCAATGCAGGTCAAAGGCTCCCGTGAGGCCCGATTTGCATGAGCCCTCACCGCAGCCGTGCTGATGTACAATCACCCCACGCAGCGTCTCCACCCCGGGCGGTACCCATAGCGTGTAGTTCACGCCATAGATCAGTTCCCCCGGCTTGTTGCCCGCCTCGTAGCGCACCCGATGATAGGGCGCCTCTGCAGGTGGAAACACATCATACGGCGACTGTTGCGCGCACAGCGGCGCAGTCAGGGTCAGGAAAAGCAGGGCAAAACGAAACATGGTGGTCAATCAAACGTCACTAACTCTTGCGGCCATTCATCCAGTGTCAATTCGTCGCCGGTGGCAGCTTGCACGACTGCCAGGCCAGAAACTTCCACTGCCCGTCCTCCTTCCGCCACACGGCTAAGTAAGCCAGGACCGCGTCCATCGGTCCCTTGGCCGAGACAGCTTGCACTCGTGCCCGACCCACCATCATCGCCACTTCTGGCGTGGGAAAAGTGAACTTCCGCTCCTCATAATCGATCCCCTCATACTTCAATTTTCCACCCGCCACCGCAGCGATGAACTCCGCCTTCGTTTCCACCAGCCCATTCGAATGCGCGTAGTGCAACTCATCTGACAGCACCGCCTCCAGTTTCCCTTGATCCGCGGCTTTCATCGCCACCACCCGCGCATCATCCGCAGCGAACAGCTTCGCCACCTCCTCAGCGTGAAGGGACAGAGAGGAAAGACAAAACACCAGGGCCAACAGCGAATACGAGAATGTGCGGGTCATTGCCCGATCTTGTCCAAAACCCGCGCCCGCCGCAACCCATAACCTTCGCCTTTCCACAGGCACTTGCAAAAGTCGTCGCCCTCGCCACCCATTAAAACCGCCTCGTGGTTTTTAGCTCCCACATCTTCATTTTCTATTTCTTGCCGCTCGTCATCGGCATCTACTACCTCCTGCTCGGGTTAGGCACCAGCATCACTCTCCGGCACCTCTTTCTGACTTGTGCCGGCATGGTTTTCTACGGGTGGTGGAATCCGTGGTTTGTGCTGCTTATGCTCGGCACTACCCTGCTCGACTACAACCTCGGCCGCATGATCGTCAATGCCGGGGACAATCAGGCCCGGCGCAAACTCGGAGTCGTGCTCTCCGTCGTCTCGAACCTGGGTGCCCTCGCCTTCTTCAAATACACCTCCTTCGCCATTGAGACCACCCAGACGGTCTCCACGTGGCTTGGCGGCGGCGAGATCACGGTCCCTGCCTTTTTCCAAAACATCATTCTTCCAGCAGGCATCTCCTTCTACGTTTTCCAGAGCCTCAGCTACTGCATCGACCTTTATCGCGGCCACGCCAAACCCGCAGAGTCTTTCCTCGATTTCACCTGTTTCGTCTCGCTTTTCCCGCACCTCGTCGCCGGCCCCATCGTCCGGTACGGCATCATCGCCCATCAGATGCGCCACCGCGAGCACACCTTCGGCAAGTTCTCTCTCGGCCTCACCCGTTTCGGTTTTGGACTCGCCAAAAAGATTCTGATCGCGGACCCCATGGGCCTCATCGCCGATGCCGCCTTCGGTGCAGGTCCGGGCAATCTGTCGCCCTTTGCCGCTTGGGCCGGGGTCCTCGCCTACGCCTTCCAGATCTATTTCGACTTCTCGGCCTACTCGGACATGGCCATCGGGCTCGCCAAACTCCTCGGCTTCTACTTCATCGAGAACTTCGACTCCCCCTACAAATCTGCCAGCATCACCGAATTCTGGCGCCGCTGGCACATCTCCCTTTCCACGTTTCTTCGCGATTACCTCTACATCCCGCTCGGAGGCAACCGCCTCGGCACCGCCCGCACCTACGCCAACCTAATGGCCGTCATGGTCATCGGCGGCCTCTGGCATGGTGCTCAGTGGACCTTTGTCATCTGGGGAGCGATGCACGGGCTCATGCTTTCCTGGGAACGCCTCACCGCCAGCCGAGGCTGGTTCAAAGGCGTCCCCCGCCCCCTCAAGATCGCCTTCACCTTCACCATCGTGCTTTTTACCTGGGTCTTCTTCCGGGCGGAGAACTTCGACGTCGCCTGGCGCTACCTTAGCGCCATGTTTGGGTCCACTTCCCTCGTCGCCACGGCCCCCCTTCTGGAGGCCCGCATGCTGAGCGACTTCAACGTCATTCAAATCCTCATCGCCAGCTTCGTCGCGTTCATCATGCCGAACACGCAGACCATCCTCCGCACCTTCGTCCCCTGGAAAGGCGTCGTCGGCCTGCTGCTTCTCATGCTCTCAGTCGCCATCATGTTCGCCCGCGGCCACAGCCCCTTCCTCTACTTCCAGTTCTAATCCCCCCATGCGCAACCCCTTCGAAGACGAAAAGGACCTGACCGACTACCGCGTGAGCCGCCGCTCCGCCGTCGTCATCATCGTCCTTTTCCTCCTCGCCATGGTCCTGCCACCCCTCGGAGACTTCCTTTACAAAGCCGCTACCGGCCAGCTCGCGGCTTCCCCTGTGGTCCGCCTTTTTAGTTACCGCCCCAGCGCCAACGCCACCCTTCACGAGCACCTCCTCAGCGTCGAGCGCTCGCTCACCGACCTGCCTTACGCCAAAGCCATCCGCCGCCAGACCCAGTACGTCCTCACCGCGTGGGCTGACGAAGGTAACCTGAAAGTCCACACCGGCAACAAAGGGTGGCTCTTCTATCGCCCCGAGCTCGCCGCCCTGAACGGTTGGGGCCCCCTCAAAACTCAGCCCTTCTCCGTCATGAAGGACCCCACCCTGGCCAAAATGAAGCCCGCACGCCAGCTTGTGCTCGAGTTCGCGGCCGAACTCAAAGCCCGCGGTATTCCGCTCCTGCTCGTCCCACTTCCGGTCAAGCCCATGCTCTACCCCGAGCATCTGCTCAACAAAACCCCCGACCGCCCCCTTCGCCATCCCGACCAGCTTGCCTTCTACGACGAACTGCGCGCTGCTGGCATCGACGTGCTCGACCTCACTCAGCCCCTGCATGAGCTTAAAAGCCGCTACCCCCTCTTCCTCCAACAGGACACGCACTGGACCCCAGAGGCCATGAAGAAGAGCGCCGAACTCATCGGCAACCACATCAAAAAGACCCACTCCAGCCTCATCCCCCAGAGCGAGACCACCCTTCGCATCGACGCCCGTATCCACGACCGCGCCTCCTTTGGCGACCTCGTGAACCTGCTCGACCTCAGCAACCCCGCCTCCCTCTTCCCAAAAGAACCTGCTCAACTCGTCTCCATCCACGGCCTCGACCCTGACCCCGCCGCTCCCATCACCCTGCTTGGCGACAGCTTCGTCAACATCTACACCGACCCCACCCTCGGCTTCGAAGAGCCCGGCACTGCGGATCAGGGAAATCCGCCACCAATGAAAGCCGGCCTCGCTTACCAGCTCTCACTCATCCTTCAGCAGCCGCTTGATGTCATCGCCAAAAACGGCGCCGGTGCCACCGCCACCCGGCGCGAGTTTGCCGCGCGTCCGGACGACCTCGTGCGCGCCAAAAAGCTGGTCATTTGGGTCATCGCCTCCCGCGATCTGCTGTACTCCCCCGCCGCCGCTCGGGAGGCCAACATCGAGTGGGACAGCGTCACCTTCAATCCCAACACCAGCAAACCCAAGCCTACCATGGTTACCACGCCAACTGCCGAAGGCAAAATCATCGTCGAAGCCGAGCTCCTGGCCAAATCCAGCAACCAAGACCCCAACGGCACCCCCTATCCCGACGCCCTCCACACCGCCCTCTACCGCGTCAAGAAAGTGCTCAGCGGCGACTTCGATCCCGCTTCCGATTGGCAGGCCATTCAGTGGACCTTCAAAAAGAAGCAGATGCAGCCCACCGCCGCCTTCACCACCGGCCAGACCTACCGCCTCACCCTCGTCCCCTGGGATGATCAAGCCGCCCTGCAGTCCCTCAATCGCAGCGCCGACAAAACCGACGAAGACGACTTCCTCGCCGACCGCTGGTTCGTCGAATCTGCTGAGCCCGTTCCGTAAGCGGGCCATTCCTGGCCCGAGCAGCTAGACCTTGGGGGCAGGAATGCCCCCATTACGGTGGGTCATGGTGGTATCTTGTGGTATTACGCTGCCCCTCCGGCAAGGCGGGTGCGGGTCGTTCCTCCTGATAGCTGGCCCCCCTGGGCGACGTTTAACCGCGACCCTACGCCATGCGCTCTCTTTCTCTCTCCCTTTTTCTCGCCGCCCTCCTCGGCTCCGCCCTCGCCGCTGCTGATCATCTGCCCAACATCATCATCGTACTCGCGGATGACCAAGGCTATGGCGACGTCGCCGTTTACAATCCCGCCAGCAAGATCCCCACGCCGAATCTCGATCGCCTGGCCAAAGAAGGCGTCCGATTTACCGATGCCCACACCTCCTCCGGCGTCTGCACCCCCACCCGCTACAGCCTGCTCACGGGTCGCTACCACTGGCGCACGCATCTGCAGAGCGGCGTGCTCGGCGGTTTCTCCCGCCCACTCATCGCGAAAGACCGTCTCACCCTCGCTGGGATGCTGAAACAAAAGGGTTATCACACCGCCTGCATCGGCAAATGGCACCTCGGCATGGACTGGCCGCTCAAGGGCGGCGCGACGGCTGATGACGGTGGCAACTTTGGCCGCCCCTTTGCCGATGTCTCTCGCGTGGACTACAGCTCTCCCATCCAGAACGGTCCCGTCGATCGTGGCTTTGATCACTACTACGGCATCAGCGCCTCGCTCGACATGTTCCCATTCGTCTGGATCAAAGATCGCTTGCCCACGGAGGCCGCCACCACCGAAAAAACCTTCCTCCGCAAAGGTCCCGCCGGAGAAAAATTTGAGGCCATTGACGTGCAGGGCGGCATCTTCGACCGCACCATCGCCTACATTGGCGAACGCGCTGCCGCCTCCAGAGAAGGCAGGCCCTTCTTCGCCTACGTGCCCCTGGCCGCGCCGCACACGCCCATCGTTCCCAACGCCGAATTCCAGGGCAGCAGCGGCATCAGTCCGTATGCCGACTTTGTCAAACAGGTCGATGCCGACATGGGTCGCCTCCTCCAAGCCCTGAAGAGACACGAAATCGACATGGATACCCTCGTCATCTTCACCGCCGACAACGGCTGCTCGCCTGCCGCAAACATCGAGGAACTGCAAGCCGCCGGTCACCAGCCCAGCCACATCTACCGGGGTCACAAAGCGGATCTCTACGAAGGCGGGCACCGCGTCCCGTTCATCGCCCGCTGGCCAGCCAAGGTGAAAGCCGGCACGGTGTCCGACCAGCTCATCGGCCAGATCGATTTCATGGCCACCTTTGCCGAACTCATCGGCACGCCCCTGCCTGCCACCGCAGGCGAGGACAGCGTCAGCTTCCTCCCAGCCCTGCTCGGCACCGATACCACCCCCATTCGCGACCACATCATCAGCCAGTCCATCAACGGCAACTTCGCCATCCGCGATGGCACCTGGAAGCTCTGCCTCTGCCCCGGCTCCGGTGGTTGGAGCGCCCCGCGTCCTGGCAAGGACGACCAAATCGGCCTGCCCGAATTCCAACTCTATGATCTCAGTCGCGATCCCGGCGAGACCACCAACCTCGTCGCCCAACACCCGGATCGGGTCGCCAAAATGAAGGCCGCGCTGGAACAGCACATCGCCCGTGGCCGCAGCACTCCCGGTGCTGATCAAGCCAACGATGCTGAGATCGTCATGGTCAAACCCACCCCATCTGTGTCCGCCGCGAAAGGCAAAGGTAAAGCCAAAAGCAAAGCCAAAGCTAAATGAAAGCATTCTCCCTCCTCCTCGCCACCTTCGCACTCAGCCAAGCCGCCGCCGCCCCACCGCCAAACGTCATCTTCTTCCTGGTCGATGACTTGGGGCAGCGCGACCTTGGCTGTTACGGCAGCACCTTTTACGAGACACCGAACATCGACCGACTCGCCAAGGAAGGCGCGCGCTTCACCGATGCCTACGCCGCCTGCCCCGTCTGCTCCCCCACTCGCGCCAGCATCATGACCGGCCAGTGGCCGCAGCGCACCGGCATCACCGACTACATCGGCGCCGCAGCCCCGGAGAAATGGGACCGCAACACCCGCCTGCTGCCCGCGGCGTATTCGGATCGCCTCGCCCTCGATAGCCCCACTCTGGCCAAGGCCATGAAGGCCGCCGGCTACGCCACTTTCTTCGCCGGCAAATGGCATCTTGGGCCCGAGGGATTCTGGCCGGAGAACCAAGGCTTTGATCACAACCTTGGCGGCATCGATCGCGGCGGCCCCTACGGTCGCGGCAAGTACTTCGTTCCCTACGACAACCCGCGCCTGAAGGACGGCCCCGAGGGCGAGCACCTGCCGGACCGTCTCGCCACCGAGACCTGTCGGTTCATCGAGGCCAACAAAGGCGGCCGCTTCTTCGCCTACTTCTCCTTTTACTCCGTGCACACCCCGCTGCAGTCGCGGCCGGATTTGCAAAAGAAGTATGAAGAGAAACGCCAGCGCCTGGGCCTGGAGCCTGCCTGGGGAAAAGAAGGCACAAGGGAGGTGCGGCTTGTCCAGGAGCACGCCGTGTATGCCGGCATGGTCGAAGCCATGGACCTCGCCGTTGGCAAAGTCTTGGCCAAGCTCGACGAACTCGGCCTCAGAGAAAACACCCTCATCGTCTTCACCAGCGACAATGGCGGTCTCTCCACCAGCGAAGGTTCCCCCACCTCCAATCTCCCTCTGCGCGGTGGCAAAGGCTGGATGTATGAAGGCGGCATTCGTGAATCCCTCATCGTGAGCTGGCCCGCCCTCGTCAAGCCCGGCAGCCTCATCAGCACTCCCGTCAGCAGTCCCGACTTCTTTCCCACCCTGCTCGAAGCTGCCCAAGCCAAACCCCAGCCCAGCCAAAAGCTCGATGGCCTCAGCCTCATGCCTGTCCTCCAAGGCGACAGCCTGCCAGAGCGCGCCCTGTTTTGGCACTACCCACACTACGGCAATCAAGGCGGCGCCCCCACCGCCGCCGTGCGCCGGGGCGACTGGAAGCTCATCGAGTGGATGGAAGACGGTCGCGTGGAGCTGTTCAACCTCGCTCAAGACCTCAGTGAAAAGAAAGATCTCGCCTCTGCCGAGCCTGAGCGCACCGCCCAAATGCTCGCCGAGCTGCGCACCTTCCAGCAAGACGTCACCGCCCGGTTGCCTACGCCCAATCCCAAGTACAACCCCGACGAACCCAGTGGCCGCTCCGCCCGCAGCCCGAAGGGGAAGGCAGGAAAGAAGGGTGGGAAGTGAGCTCTTTGGGCGTCGAAGAGCGTCGAGGCGGAGAAGCGAAAGAGCAGCACGTAGCAGAAGACGTGAGTCTTCCTTCACGAAGTGCGTGGCGATGGGTGAGCGACAGGGCGCCCCTCGGCCTGCGGAGAAGCGAAAACTCACGTTTTCGGCTACGAATCGCCTGACGTGAAAGAGGAGCGTGTAGCAGAAGACGTGAGTCTTCCCTCACAAAGTGCGTGGCGATAGGTGAATGGAAGGGCGCCCCTCGGCCTGCGGAGAAATGAAAACTCACGTTTTCGGCTACGGGTTCTGGACACGAGCCCGCTCTGAGATTTATCTCCTGCCATGGAATCCCCAGACTCCACGCCAGCACAAGGTCAGCAGCCTTCGAAAGGCTTGCCTCGTTTGCCTCCCGGATTTTATCGCGGCTTTACTGCAGTTCACTGGCAGATGACCCTCGAAGGGCGCGCCACAGGATGGCTTAGAGCAGGCTTTCACCCCGCTTTTCGCGAGCTTTTGCTGCACACGATGTGTCGCTACGATTTGGTGTGTCCGGCCTATTGCCTGATGCCCGATCACCTGCATCTGATCTGGATGGGTGTGGCGGCGGAAGCTGATCAACGCACCGCGGCCAAATTCCTGCGCCAGCATGCGAATGCTCTGCTGGATCGCACCCTTCCCGGCACGCAACTTCAAAAGCAAGCGTATGATCATGTGCTGCGTCAGGAGGAAAAGAGTCCCGACGCGGTGCGGGGTGTGGCATGGTATCTTTTGCAGAATCCGGTTCGGGCTGGCTTGGTGAAGGCGATGAAGGATTGGCCTGATCTGGGCTGCATGGTGCCAGGGTATCCTACGCTTCATCCCCTGGATGAAGGGTATTGGGAGAAATTTTGGAAGATTCGCGAGCGGATCGTGGGGAAAGCGCAGGGCGCGTAGAAGAAGACGTGAGTCTTCCTCCCACGGAGTGCGCGGAGATGGGTGAGCGGAAGGGCGCCCCTCGGCCTTCGGAGAAGCGAAAAACTCACGTTTTTGGCTACGAGTCGCCTGACGCGAAAACGGATCGCGTAGAAGAAGACGTGAGTCTTCCCTCACGAAGTGCGTGGCGATAGGTGAGCGAAAAGACGTCCCTCGGACTGCGGCGAAACGAAAACTCACGTTTTCGGCTACGAATCGCCTGACACGAAAGAGCAGCACGTAGCAGAAGACGTGAGTCTTCCCTCACGAAGTGCGTGGAGTTGGATGAGTGGAAGGGCGTCCCTCAGACTACGGAGAAGCGAAAACTCACGTTTTTCGGCTACGAGTCGCCTGACGTGAAAACCGATCGCGTAGAGGAAGACGTGAGTCTTCTCTCACGAAGTGCGTGTCGATGGGTGAGTGGAAGGGCGCCCCTCAGACTTCGCCGAAACGAAAACTCACGTTTTCGGCTACGCTGTACTGGAGACTGCCTGCTCGATGCGGCTGGCGAGGTATTTCTGGAAGTGCCACATGGGTTCTTCGAGGTGGCTGAGGCGGCCTTGGGCGTAGCCGAGGGAGCGCATGCCGCGCTGGGTGGCGGTGCAGACTTCCATGTCTTCCATGTGAAAGGCGATGCCGCCGGCGACTTCTTTGGCTTTGATGGCTTCGTAGTCGGGCAGGTCTTGGGTGCCTTTGGGCACGATCATGGTGGTGAGCAGGCTGCAGGTCTCGGGGCCGGTGGGCAGGAGGCGATACCAATAGACGCGATCGGGGGCGGTGAAGAGAAGGAAGTTGGGGAAGCCGAGGAAGACCCACCATTCGAGTTTGTCCTCAAGCTTGAGTGTGGGGAAGTTGGGGAAGGGATTGATGGCGTCGCCGTGTGCGAGGATTTGCTGTTTGAGGCTGTCCTTCAAGGGGAGGTGCATGGCGCTGAAATTGGGGTCGTAGGGCTCGGTCCAGCAGCCGCGCGCGGGCAGGAAGGGCTCGAGGGTTTTCATGTGGGCGCCCATGTGGTGGTAGGCTTCCATGAAGTTCTCGAGCAGGATTTTCCAATTGAACTCGCAGTCCCAATGCTGGCTCCAGACGAGGTCGGCATTGCTGATGTCCCATTTGCCGACGAACTCGTCTTTGAGTCGGGCGTATTTTTCAGAGAGAGGTGGGGTGTCGGGGGAGAGAGTGACAAAGATGAAGCCTTCCCAGATCTCGCTGCGGAAGGTGTGGAGGGCGACCTCACTGCGGTCCCAGCAGGCGGCTTTTTGCATTTCGGGTGCGCCGACGAGTTTGCCGGTGAGGTCGTAGCTCCAGAGGTGGTAGGGGCAGAGGATGACGCGCTGGTGGCCGCAATCGGGGTGATCAAAACCGCTGGGCATGAGGTCCATGCCGCGATGGCGGCAGACGCGGGAGAGGACGCGGACTTCGTTGTCTTTGCCGCGCACGACGAGGAGAGGCTCGCCACAAAGATCGACGCGGACGAAGTCGCCGGGATTGGGGATTTGGGAGACGTGGGCGAGTGAGATCCATTCTTTTTTGAAGATCTCGTTCTCCTCAAATTTGGCGAAGGCGGGATCGGTGTAAGCGGTGGACGGGAGGGTGGTGGAGAGCTCGCGCGGT
>JBIIUD010000744.1:0-2529 GCA_044340175.1 Verrucomicrobiaceae bacterium | reverse complement strand
ATTACTGTGTGCAGTGATGACTTGCAGACGTCCTCCCCAAACGGACACGCTCAAGCCTTGGCTCCAACGGATCCATGCTAACCCGCCTCCGCCCAGTGCGTTTTCTCCTGGACCATGCGCACGATTCTTCTCGCTCTTTTCGTCTCCACCCTGGCCAGCCAGGCACAGCTGACTGGTACTCAATCGCTGTCGCCGCATGAGGATCGCAGCGCTGTCATGGTCGCGGGCATCGACCGTTTTTTGAATCGACTGTCCGCAGACGCTGCCGCTCAATCGCCCACCATTGACCCGGCCAAGCATCGCTCGCGACTCCGCACCATCCTTGGTGCGGTTGATCCCCGAGTAGCGACTGCAAGCATGGATCTCGTTGGTACCCTTGACGCACCAGCCTTGGTCGCCGAGACCGAAGACGTCACGATCCAGCGCGTGCGCTGGCCTGTGCATGACGACACCTTTGGCGAGGGCCTGCTGCTCACGCCGAAGAACGCACCGCCCATCGCCCGGCTCATCTTCATCCCCGACCCCGCTGAAATCCCTGAGCAACTTCTCGGCCTGCAAACCGGTTCCAAAGCACGCAACGTCTTCCTCACCTCCGGATGTCAGATCCTCATTCCCGCGTTGCTAAACCGCGACACGAATTTCTCCCGCAGCGAATCGCTGGATCGCGCGGCCCCTGTCACGCATCGCGAGTGGATTTATCGGCAGGCTTTCATTATGGGGCGCACGCCTATCGGCTACGAAGTGCAGATGATCGAGTCTGCCATCGACTGGATGAGCGCTCTGCCGGACAAGAAACCCATCACTCTCCTAGGTTTTGGCGAGGGCGGCTTGATCGCTCTTCACACCGCCGCGCTCGACACCCGAGTGCACTCCGCGCTCGTCGGGGGTCACTTTGGACCGCGTGAAAAGCTCTGGTCCGAGCCCATCGAGCGCAACGTGCAGCATTACCTCCGTGAGTTTGGCGATGCGGGAGTCGCGGCTCTGATGGCGCCACGCCAGTTGGTCATCGAAAACGCGCATTTCCCCACCCTACCGCCCCCCGTGAAAGTCGGTGATCGCATCCTTGCCGCTCCTGGACAAATCACCGCCTTCACCCTGGAGCAAGTCGAAGCGGAAGCCGCAAAAGCGCGCACGCTCGCGGGCAGCGGACCGGATTGGTTGAAGGTGTTTCCGAAAGGCGACGCTCAGGCCATGATGCCGGCGCTGTTTCCGCCAGAAACTCTGGCCGAGTTCGCCAAGCGCCCGCGTCAAGCCGCTGCCGCGCTCCCTCAGGCCGATCACACCGCCTTTGCCACCGCCCGCCAGGAGCGCTTGGTCAAGCAGTGGTCCGCACATACCCAGCGCCTGCTTGTCAGTTCCGAGACGCATCGCGAAACGACGTTCTGGAAAAAGCTGCCGCTCACAGGTGAGCCTGCTTTCACCACTCACATCGAAGGCGAGCGCGGTCGCTTTTGGAACGACGTCATCGGTCGTCTGCCCGACCCGGATCAGCCTATGAAGGCCCGCTCGCGCCTCGTTAGCGAAGAGGATGGCGTGATGTTACACGAGGTGGAACTCGATGTTTGGCAGGACGTCACCGCTTGGGCCTGGATCGCTTTGCCGAAGGACATGAAGCCCGGTGAGAAACGGCCGGTCGTGGTTTGTCAGCATGGCTTGGAGGGCCTGCCTGAACATTGCTTTGAAACCGTCCCAACCTCCCGCGCCCATGCCGCTTACAAAGCCTTTGCGCTCAACCTCGCCAAACAGGGCTACATCACCGTCGCGCCGCACAATCCGTATCGGGGTGGCGATGCCTTCCGCGTGTTGCAGCGCAAGTTGAACCCGCTCGGTCTCAGTCTGTTCTCCGTCATCATCGGCCAGCACCAGCGATTGTTGGAGTGGCTCAAAACCCAGCCCTTCACCGATCCCGAACGCATCGCTTTTTACGGTCTCAGTTACGGCGGCAAGTCCGCCATGCGCATCCCAGCGGTTTTGCCTGACTACTGCCTCTCCATTTGTTCGGGCGACTTCAATGAATGGGTGCGCAAAAACATGAGCACGGACATGCGCATGAGCTACCTCTTCACGCATGAGTATGAGATTTGGGAGTGGGACCTCGCGCATACCTTCAACTACGCCGAGATGGCCGCCCTCATCGCCCCGCGACCGTTCATGGTCGAGCGTGGGCACAACGACGGCGTCGGCGTGGACGAATGGGTCGCCTACGAGTTCGCCAAAGTCTTCCGTCTCTACAGCAAACTGCATCTGCCGCAGCGCGCCGTGATCGAGTACTTCGACGGACCCCACACCATCAACGGCATTGGCACCTTCCGGTTTCTCGACCACTTCTTGCTCGGCGCGCCGTGACGCGCCAAGAGACTCACTGCGATGGGCAATCTGTACCTCGCATCACCATGATTTGTGATTTCCTGCAGATTCAGGGAGGCCAACAGATTTCTTATTTCATCCGTAATCTGCGGGCCTCCCTGAATCTGTTGGAGAAACCAAATTCACAAAAGGTGATGACGTTCATTATTGACACTTGCACGG
>JBIIUD010000742.1:0-2531 GCA_044340175.1 Verrucomicrobiaceae bacterium | reverse complement strand
CTCAGTTTGCACTGCCGCATCATTGGGGAACTTCTGGGCGGCCTCCCGCAGAAACGCGATGTCGCCCGTCAGTCGCATCGCGGCGAGCAGGCTCTCGGCATTGCGACCATTCTTTGACAAATAAGCACCAAGCTGGGCGGCGCTGAGTTGAAGCCGCTTGCCGTTGTCTTTGAAAAGCTGCGACAACGGTCCCGCCGCCTCTCCGGTTGCGGCGGCAGATGCTTCCTTGGCCTGTGGCAAAGGTGGCACCTTCGGGGCAGGCAAAGCCGGGCGACTGACTCGGGTCTGGACCACTGAGGTCTTGGGTGGGGCTTGAGAAACACGTGACTGCCCCAACCTCCATCCAAGCCAAGCAATCCCGAAACAAAAGGTGGCCAGGGTGAGGATGACAGTTGTTTTGGACATGGTCAGGCAAAGTGGTTGCGGCTTTAGCCGCATTCAAAGCGAATGATTCGGCTAAAGCCGAAACTTCTTTCTCAATCCTCCGGCTTTTTCTGAATGATCTTCGTGCCCGGAGGCAAAGGGTCTTTGTTGATCGACACGCCGGTGGAGGTTTCATCGGCACCGGGATCAAGCGCCATCTCGACGGCGGCTGAATTGATGACGTTGGAAAACACTTCAGCAAGAGCATCGGGATCTTTGGAAAGGACGGCACCGAGGAATCGCTCGGCTTCGGCCTCGGTCTGCATGAAGGCATCGTCGAGTTGGAGCTTCACCTGGGTCTGAGGTGAAGGCTTGATGCCTTTCATCTGCATGGCGAACTGCGTCGCCTCCCAGAGCACTTTGAACTGCTTCGGGTTCCGCGCCATCATCTGCATGATCTCGGCGGTCTTCGCGCCGATGTCGGCGTCCTGCTTCAGGGCCTCCATCAACGTGCTGCCGCGATGCTGGGCACGATACTCTTCCACCAAGGCATGTGCCTGACGACCTTTGTCGAGATCTCCACCAAACATGAGATTAAAGGCCTCTTCGTCGCTGATCTCCGGTCCCTTGAATGTGGCTTTGGGCTTGGTCGGACTGTTTTTCACCACGCTCGGCGGACTAGCCGGAATTGGTTTGGGTTCGGGGCGATGAATTACGAACGGCAGTGAAAAAGCGGCGAGAGTGCCGGTAACGAGGAGGACTTTGGTGGTGGCGGTCATGGTGATGAGCGTTGTGCTGATAACGGAGGCAGCGGGCGTAATCGCGGTGGTGGTGCTGATGCCGGTGAGGCACAGCTTTCCCAACGAGGCCTGCACCGCGACGGGCATGGCCTGAGCGCTTTGGGCCATGAACAAGGCCGCGAGACCTGCTCCCGCGATCACGCCCTGCGAGCGCAAGGCCTCCCGCATGGCCGAGATGCCACGCTCGATGGCCCGCGAGACCGTGGCCTGGTTCTTGCCGAGGTGTCGTGCGACTTCTGCCTGCGTACAGCCTTCGAGGAAGTAGAGCACGAGCACCTCACGCAGCTCATTCGGCAGTTCGTTGAGCGCGGCATCGACATGCGGCTCAATGTCCGGCCATGTCGCCTCGCGATCCGAGTGCCACGTTCCTGCCATGGCTTCCTCGAAGCGTTTGCGCGTGCTCTCGCGACGCACGGCATCGCAAGCCCGATTCCACGCCACACGATGCAACCACGCAGCGACGGATTGCGTGATGCCACTGGCTTTTCGGGCCAGCTCAAGGAAGGTCTCCTGCGCCACATCCTGCGCCGCCCCCGCATCGCGCGTCACCCGCAACGCCGTCGCATGCACCATCGCTCCATGCGCCTGCACCAGCTCACGAAACGCGTGAGCATCGCCGGTGGTGGCGTAGCGCTGGAGGTGCTGGAGATCGGACGGCATCGTGTTTCATGAAGGTCGCACGATCCAAGGTGTTTATGCACGGAAAGTTGTTCTCTGCCTTTTCGGCAGCTTGCTGTGATCATCACTTTCGCCACTGTTCAGCTCGATCCCATGCACCACACCACTGTCTTTTTCTATGGCACCTTCATGAGCAGCCGTGTTCTCAAGGAATACGGCATACCATGCGACGTCACAGTGCCCGCCAAGCTCAGCGGTTATCGGCTGAGCATCCGCCCGCGAGTGAATCTTCATCAACAGCCCGATGCTGACGCCTACGGTGGCCTGGCCGAAGTGACGCATGCCGAGCTTGCCAGCCTTTACGATGGTTTGAGAACGACCTTTGGAATAAACTACCACCCTTTCCCTGTGTTGGCCGAGCTAGCCAATGGCCGTTCTCAACCTACCCTTTGCTATCTGTCTTTCGACATCCCCGATGCACCGCCTGATCCAAGCTATGTGCGACAGCTAGCTGAATGCGCCAAAGAACTTGCGGCACCTGAGTCCTACATCCGACACATTCTTTCGTTTCTGGAAGCTTGAACAAGGTGCCGGTGCAACGAACATACGCTTAGAAAGAGAGCAGCCTATGCCGAAAAAGAAGTCACCCAACAGCGTGCGCCTCCGCAATAGCACCGCGGAGTTCCTCACCTTTGCCTACCAAACCGGCGGAGATGGCGTGGAGGTGCGGGTTGAAGAAGGCACGATCTG
>JBIIUD010000741.1:0-2536 GCA_044340175.1 Verrucomicrobiaceae bacterium | reverse complement strand
TGCCTGCTCGCCCGCAAGCTCAGCGAGGCTGGCGTGCGCTTCGTGCAGGTCAGCACTGGTGGCTGGGATCACCACGGCGACATCCGGGGCAACCTGCCCAAGCTCTGCGCCCAGACCGATCAACCAGTGGCCGCCTTGCTTAAAGATTTGAAATCACGCGGCCTGCTCGAGGACACCCTCGTGCTCTGGAGCGGCGAGTTTGGCCGCACCCCGTGGAGCCAGGATCTCAGCGGCAAATCGCCCATCGATAGTCACGGCCGCGAGCATCAGCCCGAGAGCTTCTGCGCCTGGATGGCCGGGGGCGGCGTCAAAGCCGGTCTCACCTATGGCGACACCGACGACATGGGCTACCGCGTCATCAACGGCAAAATTCACATCCACGACCTCCATGCTACGATGCTGCACCTGCTCGGCATTGATCACACCAAACTCACCTCCCGCCATCTCGGCCGCGACTTCCGCCTGACCGATGTCTATGGCGAAGTGGTGAAAGAGATCCTGGCCTGATCGGATCGCCTACAGTTTAATTATCTGGTTTCGTCCCTGAAGCCCCACCCCCAGCCCTGCACACAGCCCCATGATCGGCAGCGCAGAGGCATGGGGGCCGGCACTCGTTTCCGTGACCTTCACCCCCGACTCTGTCGTGTAAGTCTTCGTCTCACTCGGTTCGCGCGCCACCGTCCATCCTTGATGAACCGCCACTGCTGCCAGCAAAACCACCGTCCCCAAGAGCGCCCAACGCTAGCGCCGTGATCCCACTGATCGGCAATCCCAGTGCCCCCATCAGCATCATCCCCCAGGCTGGCAGAGTCACCATGAGCGAACACCGAAGTGGCTCAGGAGTCATGGCAGAATGAGTGGGCATAGGTTTGAAAAGGGATCATCGAGTACACCAATTCAGCCCCACGATACCCCCTGCCCAGCGCTCGCCAATCAGACGAAAGTCCTACACCCGAACAAGCGCGGCTCCTCAAAACCAAATTCTCAAATTCCTGTCACTCACTTCGAGACCTCTTTCGGATTCTCCTTTTCACGAAACGCTTCAAACGCTGCACCAGCCTTTTTCGCCGCCTCCAAGTAAGTCACCATCGCCAGCAGATGCTTGGTGATGAGCGAACCCTCAATCACGTTCTCGTGTGTCCACACGCCTTCCTTGTTCTGGTCCCGCAGCGCCGTCACCACTTTCTTGGCGGCGCCCTTGGCTTTGGAGAGCCACTCTTTCGGGGTCTCCGGTTCAGCCGCCTTTTTCAGCAGTTCCTCACGCGTCATCGCCACCTTCTTCTTGAACCCATCGATGTCTTCCTGCAGCTCATCCAGTTTGAATCCATAGTGCGTGGGCAGGTTCGAGTCGTCATAGGTCAGTTCATAAGTGTCCTTCACGAAGTAAAGCGGCTTGTCCGTGTGCAGTTCTTGGAAGCGCGCATACTGACGGTCCGGCAGCCGCACCTTCTCCAGCCACGCCAGCGCTTTCTCAAAAGGCCCCCGATACTTGTCCTCTCCTGTCACCAGCCAAATATCCAACAGCGTATTCAGCGCGCCCAACGTCTCCAAGGAACTCACGCAGGGCGGCTCAAACTTGCGCGCCCAGGCAGGCTCCATCTCAAGATTGTACTGCTGCGCCCACCCCGGTTGCGGCTCGGGACACTGCGCCAAAAGCAGGAAATCTCCCAGCTTCTTCAAAGCATCCAAATAGCGCATCTCCCCTGTCAACTCATGCGCCCGCGTCAGCACCTTGGCCACGGAGCGCAGGTTGCCATCATTGAGCGTGTAATAGCCCGTGTAGTCCAGGTTCGGCCACACCTTTGGCCAATCCTTGGGCATCATCGGCTTCTTTTGCAGCGGCTTGGCATCCGAGGGCCAACTGAATCCCTGCGGCCACCCACCATTGCCAGCTTGCGCCGCTAGCAGCGCGTCCAGCCCAAACTTCACGGCCGCTTGCAGCGTCGTATCCCCCTTGGACTCCGGCAGATGTGCCAGCTCCATCAGAAACAGCAGCGCCAACTGCGTCTTGTCATCATCCAGCGTCGTGTGCGCCCGCCGTTCCCCACGCTCCATATCGCCCGCTTCCAAATCCCGGCGATAATGCTGCTTCCGCGCTGAGGGCAGCGCGTAGTCATGGAAAGTACTCCACCCCCCTGAAGCCAACTGCGTCCACAGCAGTGCCGCCGCCGCCTCCCGCGCCGCCTGCAAATGCAGCTTGTCCCCCGTCGCCACCCATGCCCGCACGAACATCATCCCCATCACCGGCGTGCCCGGAGCTTCGATGCCGATGAGCGCCACACCCTGCGTGTCGGATGTGCGCGACTCCTTCAAATCCCGCGACCACTTCGTCGCATATCCCCCCGCGAAACTCAGGTTCGTCCGCGCAAACGCCACCGCCTTCCGCACCGCCGCTTCCACTTGCTCCACGGCGGGATACGGCTCCACCTCAGCCTTTGCCGTGACGGGGGTCTTCGGAGCCTCTTTAACAACAGATGTCTCCTGGGCTGTCAGTGAGAGCGAAGCCAAGGTTAGAAAGATAAACGGACGCATGAGG
>JBIIUD010000740.1:0-2539 GCA_044340175.1 Verrucomicrobiaceae bacterium | reverse complement strand
GGAGATCCGGCACGGGTTGACGGCGCTGGATCGGCGACAAATCACGCGGGCATGTGAGGACTCGCTGCGCCGTTTGCAAACCGATTACTTGGATTTGTACCAAACGCATTGGCCGGATCATGGGGCTCGGCAGGAGGACATCCTGGAGGTGCTGACGGATCTGGTGCAGGCGGGCAAGGTGAGGGCCATTGGGGCTAGTAATGAGACGTGCTGGGGGCTGATGAAGAACCTGTGGGAGGCGGAGAAGCATGGGCTGCAACGCTTTGACACGGTGCAGAACAACTTTTCGCTGATCAACCGCCGCTGTGAGAGCGAGTTGGCGCAGGTGTGCCGACGGGAAAACGTCAGTTTGCTGCCGTATTCACCTCTGGGAGGCGGCGTGTTGACGGGGAAATACAATGCGGGGGCGCTGCCGAGAGGGGCGCGGTTTACTGGTTACCTGACGGGTGGGGGGCCCAGACAGCAGCGCATGGCGCGGCGTTTTGTGAATGAGCGCACCTTGGAAACGACGGTGCTATTGGCGGAGGTGGCACGGGACATTGGGGTGACGGTGACGGCACTGGCGGTGGCCTGGAGCAAACAGCATGACTATGTGGCCTCCACCATCATCGGTGCTACCACGGTGGCGCAACTGGAGGAGTCTTTGGCTGCGGCAGATCTGGTGCTGGGGGCTGAAACGCTGGCGCGTATTGATGCCATTGACGAAGCCCTTCCCAATCCCATGACCGAGGACGGTCTGCGGCGGTTGTGAGGGCGGGTCAGTTGGGATTGGCTTTTTTGCTTGAGTTGGGAAGGGTGAGGCAAGAGGATGCCGGGTGCTCATGAGGCTTGCGCTGATATTTTTGGGATTGGCAGCGCTGCTGCAGGGAGCGGTGACGTTGCGTCCGCATCCTGATGCGGTAGCGAGCATTCACGCGCCGGGAGAGGTGGATCGGCCGGAGTTACTGCCATTTGTGGTGTCGGATGCGGCGACACTACCGGGCGTTGTGGTCGATGAGATGGCGGCGGTGCTGGTGGGTGAGTGGCAGTATTCGACCCACACGCCGCCTTATGTGGGGTTGGGTTATCTGCATGACATGAAGGCGGGCAAGGGAGAGAAGAGTGTGACCTTCACGCCCGAGCTGCCTGCGGCGGGTAGGTATGAGGTGCGGTTCGCGCACTGCTGGAATGTGCGGCGGTCAACGCGGGCACCGGTGACCATTCACCATGCGGACGGAGAGGTGAAAGTGAGGATCGACCAGCAGGCGGAGCCTGAGCATGGCCGGCTGTTTCGGAGCCTTGGCGTCTTTCGTTTTGAGAAGGGAAGCCTGGGGTGGGTGAGGGTCAGCAATGAAGGGACTGAGGCAGATAAAGTGGTGATCGCCGATGCGGTGCAGTTTTTGCCGATTAGAGATGAGCGGTAAGGGCTGGGGGGCGATGGTGTGACATTGGAGGCGAGGGTCAGTCAGAAGGGCTGATTCGAAAGTCACCGGATTTTATGGGTGATTTTGTCAGGCGCATGTGGTAAGACCGCGCCCATGCGCAATTTCGGTCTCTTGGGTAGTGTGTTGCTTATGGCGTTGACGTTGAGTTCCTGCAGGACTCCTCAGCCTGGATCGCCGGCCTATTTGGGAGCTCCTGAGGCGGCTGATTTTTATCCTGCGGAAGGCAGCTGGGAGGGGGCGACGGTGCGGCGTGCGGAGGCGGTAGAGGATGGACAGCAACTCTTTACGGATCAACAAAGCTGGAATTTGCCTGGTGCCGATGTGTCATTGAATGATGCGGCGCGGATGCTGGCGGGTATGGCTCCGGCTCGGGTATCCGATGGTTTTGCGGATGTGCGGCGGACGGACGCCTGGCGGCGGCATCAGCGGGAAATGGACAAGATGTGGGCTGATTACGAGGGTAGACATGAGAGGCCGATCCGGCAGTGGGCGGCTCAGGAGGTGCCTGACTTGGTGCAAAGCCAGACCTTGTTTTATCCGTTCAGCGGGCCGGACTTCCTCTTTGCGCAGGCGTTTTTTCCGAGAGCGGAGACGATGGTCATGTGTGGCCTGGAGTCTGCGGAGGGACTTCCCAGGATGAACCAACTTTCACCCGCTGAGGTGAGTGCTGGATTGGGGACACTGCGCACTGCAATCAGCAGTGTGATCCAATTCAGTTTCTTCATCACCAAGGACATGAAGAATGATCTGCAGTCTTCGCGCTTTAGGGGGGTGCTGCCGGTGCTACTGGTGTTCATGGCGCGGTCAGGCCACGTGGTGGAGAGTGTGGATGCCATTCGGATTTCCGATGACGGCGCCGCGATGATCACACCGGTGGAGGCGGGGGCGGCGCCTGGACTGATGATCCGCTGCCGCTCACCGCGCGGAGGCTTGGTGCGGGTGTTTTATGTGAGACAAAATTTGGCGGATGACAGCCTGAAGCCGAGCAGTCCGTTCTTGGCTTTTGTGCGGCAGGTGGCACCGGGAGTCGCCTTCACGAAGAGCGCGTCTTACTTGATGCATGAGAGTTATTTCTCAACGATCCGGAACTACCTGCTCAATGAGCGGACAGCCCT
>JBIIUD010000738.1:0-2540 GCA_044340175.1 Verrucomicrobiaceae bacterium | reverse complement strand
GCGCAGGCAAAGATGTCGCCATCCTCATGGACCTGACCGGGCCCTCCATCCGCACGGGAGACCTGCAAGTGCCCTGGCAGCTCAACCCCGGGGATCAAGTGGAACTGCGCACCAAGGCGGATCTGCCACCAGAGGTTCCCTTCTCAGTCGATGTCAATTACCCCGACCTTTGCATGGACCTGAAGCCGGGCAATCTGGTCAACATCGACGGCGGACTGATCCAATTGCGCGTCCTCTCAGTGGGCAACCGCCGCATCCTGGGCGAAGTCCTAACCAAGGGAGAAATGCGCTCCCGTCGGCACATCAACCTCCCAGGTGTGCCAGTGCGTCTGCCCCCGTTGACCGACAAAGACTACAAGGACCTGGATCTGGGGATCGAACTAGGCGTGGACTTCTTCGCCCTGTCGTTTGCCCGTGAGCCAGGCCACATCCAGCACCTGCAGCTCATCCTGGATCAAAAGGGCAGTAAGGCGCGGGTCATCGCCAAAATCGAGAACCAACAGGCACTCGACAATCTCGACACCATCGTCGAAGCCTCCGGCGGCATCATGATCGCCCGCGGGGATCTGGGCTCCGAACTTCCCGTGGAGGACCTGCCCATCATCCAGCGCGACATCATCGAGCGCTGCTCCTACCATGGACGCAAGGTCATCGTTGCCACCCAAATGCTGGAGAGCATGATCGAAAATCCGGTGCCAACACGGGCCGAAGTGACCGACATTTTCAACGCCGTTATTGAGCAGGTGGACTGCGTCATGCTCAGCGGAGAGACCAGCATCGGCCGCTACCCAGACAAGTGTGTCGAGGTCTTGGATACCGTCTCCAGGCGCACCGAAAAGCGCTACCCTTCCGGTCGCTTCGCCAGTGATGCACCGTTGAAAACCAACAAGCACAAGACCGCGAAAGCCGCCATCGTTTTGGCCAACTCCATCCCCGGCTCGAAACTCATCACCTTCACGCTGCGCGGAGTCATGGCGCATCTGCTGGCCCACCAGAGACCCGAGTTTTCCCCCATCTTTGCTTTCACTCCCCACCTGCATGTGAGCCGGATTTTGACCCTTGCCCGCGGTGTGCAACCGCTCCAGATGCCCTTTGAAAAGGGTGATCCTGAAGCCAACATCCGCGCCGCCCTTGTCATCCTGCGGCAGCGCGGTCTGGTGCAGGCTGGGGATCCCATTGTCATCCTCTCAGACGCTCTCCATGATGAATCGAACGTGGATGCCATCCTGCTAAGGGAGGCGTGAGCTAGCCCCGCCGTGCCCCCTTCACGCGTCATCCTGCATGTCGATATGGATGCCTTTTTTGCATCCGTCGAACAGCGTGACCATCCCGAGTATCGCGGGCAGCCCGTGATCGTCGGCTCCCCGCCAGACCAGCGCGGCGTGGTCTGCGCCGCCAGCTATGAGGCACGCAAGTTCCAGGTCCGCTCCGCCATGCCCTCCCGCACAGCCGGCAAACTCTGCCCCCATGGCATCTTTGTGCGCCCACGCATGGAGGCTTACCGCGCGGAGTCTGCCCAGGTCATGGCCATTCTGCGGGACTTCACCCCCGCCATCGAGCAGATCTCTGTGGATGAGGCCTACCTGGATCTTTCGGCCGCTTTTCAAACGGACGCCGCCGAGGATCCTGATGCCCTCCTGCAAGCGGCTCTGCCCCTGGCCCACCAAATCAAACAGCGCATCAGCACTGAACGCGGACTCACCGCCAGCATTGGCGTCGCCTCCAACAAGTTCCTCGCCAAGCTGGGCAGTGACTTCCAAAAACCCAACGGATTGACCCTGATTCGCGACCAGGACCGCATCCCCTTTCTCCGCCCCCTACCGGTGCGATCGATCCATGGCGTCGGCCCTGTGACGGCCAGCCACCTGGAGGAGAAGGGCCTCCGCACCATCGCTGATCTCCAAGACACCACCCTCGACCTGACCCAACTCGTCGGCTCTTTTGCCATCACCCTCAAGCAGCGCGCCTTTGGCAGGGATGAGCGTGCACTCGACCTCAGTGACGAACGCAAAAGCATCAGTTCAGAAAATACCTTCCACGAGGACACCGACCACCGCCCCACCCTGCGCGCGGCCCTCCGTGAGATGGCCGAGGACGTGGCGACTACCCTAGAGCGGCATGGTCTCGGTGCCTTGACGGTCCAGGTGAAGGTTCGTTATTCCGACTTCACCACCCTCACCCGCCAAATCCGGCTCGACGAACCCGTCACCGGTGCCCCAGAAATCTACCGTCTTTCCTGCCACCTCCTGGCCCGTCACCAACTCGTCACCAGTCCCTTGCGGCTCCTGGGCATCGGCGTCACCACCCTCACCGACCCCGAGCACCCACAACTTCGCCTACCGATATGAAGCAGGCTCTGCTTCGAAGAGAGATAAAACCTTTGCATGTCTCCGCTGATTCATGTTTGATACTCTCAATCAAAGCGTTTCATGGGTGATTCATCTGGTCGAAAACCGTTCCGTCGTGTGTTGTTGAAATTGAGTGGCGAGGCCCTTCGGGAGCCTGGCAGCACCGATAATATCTCTCCTCCCATCGTGGAG
>JBIIUD010000739.1:0-2540 GCA_044340175.1 Verrucomicrobiaceae bacterium | reverse complement strand
CACCACCCCAATAAATCAACCATGAGTCAACTCAAGCACGTCGCCATCGTCGGCGCCACCGGAGCGGTGGGCGTCGAAATGCTGCGCTGCCTCGAGGAACGCAACTTCCCCGTCGGCCAGCTCACCCTCCTCGCCTCCGCCCGCAGCGCCGGCAAAAAAATGATGTTCAAAGGCACCGAGCTGACCATCAAGGAGCTGACACCGGAAGCTTTCGAATGCGTGGACATCGCTCTGTTCAGCGCTGGCGGCGGCATTTCCAAAGAATTTGCCCCGCACGCCGTCAAGGCGGGTGCGGTCGTGGTGGACAATTCCTCCGCCTTCCGCATGGACCCCAATGTGCCACTGATCGTGCCGGAAGTGAACGGGGCCGATGTGGCCCATCACCAGGGCATTCTGGCCAATCCGAACTGCACCACCGCCATCACCCTGATGGCGCTTTACCCGCTGCATCAGGCCTTTGGCGTGAAGCGCGTTTGGGCCTCCAGCTATCAAGCCGTTTCCGGCACCGGCGCACAGGCCATCGAGGAGCTGGCCCGCCAAACCCACGCCTGGGCCAGCAGTGGTCACACCGCCTGGGATGACGCCCACCTGCCTGCGTCCGAGGTCCAAGTCTATCCGCATCAAATTGCCTTCAACGTCCTGCCGCAGGTCGATTCCTTCCTCGATTCCGGCTACACCAAAGAGGAAATGAAGCTGGAGAACGAAGGCCGCAAGATCATGCACCACCCCGACCTGCGCGCCAGTGTCACCTGCGTGCGTGTCCCGGTTTTCCGCTCCCACAGCGTCGCCGTCAGTGCCGAGTTCGAGAAACCCGTCACGGTCGCTGCGGCCCGCGAAGTCCTGGCCAAGGCCCCCGGTCTCGACATCATCGACGACCCGGCCAACAAGCAGTATCCTTTGCCCCTCAACATCGCGGGCAAGGACAACTGCGCCGTGGGTCGCCTGCGCATGGACTGCGCGCTCGACAACGGGCTAGCCTTCTGGGTGGTTGGTGATCAGCTCCTTAAGGGTGCTGCACTGAATGCCGTCCAGATCGCGGAGTTGCTCTGAGGTCGAAAATTTAGGCATAAAGGCGTCCCAATGGGGCGTTATTTTTTGAACCCAGAGATCTCACTCACCATGACACGTCTCCATTCACTCCGCTTGCACCTGCCCCTTGGTCTGGTCATCGCCGTTGGATTGTTCGCCTGCACAACGGTCCCAGACACGGGTCGGCGGTCCTTCAATTTCATTCCCAACAGTCATCTCAACGAAATGGGACTGACCGAGTTTGAGAAGATGAAATCCCAGAAGCGGCTGTCTCAAAACGCGGTCCAACAAGCAGCCGTCACCCGCATCGCAGGTCGGCTGAAACCGGTGATCCCCATCCAAAACGCTCAATGGGAGTTCGTGCTCTTCGACGATGCCGAACCCAACGCGTTTGCGCTGCCTGGAGGCAAAGTCGGCGTGAACAGCGGCATCTTTAAGGTGGCGCAGACGGACGCCCAACTCGCTGCTGTCATCGGCCATGAATTGGCCCATGTCGTCGCAGGTCACAGTGGCGAGCGCATGAGCACGGGCATGCTTTCCACCGCTGCCGTGGTCGGGGTGGGACTGTTGATCGGTGACGACGCCAGTGATGCCCAGCGCACGGCCGCCACCACCGGAGCGGGGGCCATCGCCGGACTCGGCATGCTGCGCTTCAGTCGAGGCCAGGAACTGGAGGCAGACAAACTGGGCGCTCTCTACATGGCCCGCGCCGGCTACGACCCGAGGGAGAGCATCACGCTTTGGAAAAATTTCTCAGCTTACGAGGGTAAGACCGCCTCCAGCCGCAGTGCCGAATTCCTCAGTACCCACCCGCTGGATTCCACCCGTATCGCCACCCTCGAAGCCTGGATGCCCAGAGCTCTGGAAGAGTATCGGCCCTAATCTTCAGCGATCCAGGAAATCACACACGGCACCCGCCATCACCGCCACCCCGGTCTTCAGACAATCTTCATCCACATCAAAAAGCGGGGTGTGAATCTCTCCCGTGATGCCTTTCTCAGGGTTCGACACCCCGAGCCGAAAGTAAAAACCCGGCACCACCTGGGCGAAATACGAGAAGTCCTCGCCCCCCATCCCAGGCAGCATCTCGATCACATTCCCACCGCCAAGCAGACGTTGAAAGGTCGGCAGCGTCGCCCGCACCAGCGCCGCCTGATTGATCACGCTCGGGTAGCCTTTCCGATAGTCCATTTCATAAGTAGCTCCATGCGCCTCCGTGATGCCTTTTAAGATGCGGTTCATCTTCTCGATCACCCCGTCCCGAAAGCCGGTGTCATAAGTGCGCACCGTTCCGCCAAACGTCACCTTGTCCGCAAGGATGTTCTCCCGCTGCCCGCCCTGAATGATGCCCACACTGATCACCAGTGGCTGGCGGGTGTCCGTCTGGCGGCTGCGAATCGTCTGCAGGGCGGTGATCGCCTCCGCCGCCACCACGATGGCGTCCACCCCACGCTGCGGTGCCGAACCATGTGCCATGGTGCCTTTGATGGTGACCGTGAAACTGTCGCTAT
>JBIIUD010000737.1:0-2542 GCA_044340175.1 Verrucomicrobiaceae bacterium | reverse complement strand
CGATCCGAGTGCCGATGAGAAGGCAAAAAAGGACCCTGTGGCTGTCGGAATCGTCGAGTTTGTCAATCCCGAGCAGAAATTCGTGCTCATCAAAATGCAGAGCCGCGAGCCTATGCCTCCGGGCCAAATCTTGACCGCGCTTGATGCCACCGGCAGCCTTTCCGAACTGTCCGTTTCCCCTGAGCGCAAAGGCACGCATCTCACAGCTGACATCAAGTCAGGCTTACCACGCGCAGGCAACCTCGTCATCTACCGACCCGCACCCGACCTGACCGCAGGCGCCACGTCAAACCCGTTGCCACCCTTGAGCCCTGCACCAGTACCAGCTCCCACCGGGGCTCAAGTTGAATGGCGTGATGGCCAACCACCGCCGATTCAGCCGACAGGGGGCACGGGGTTAGTGCCAGCCAATGATGCCTTGCCCATCATTCCGCTCGAACCATTGCCAGAGGAGCCTCAGAATCCGTAGCCTCATGATTTCTGAAACTGAAGCCCTGTCCCTTTTGTTGGACGCACTGCCAAAGGGTGTGGGGGCGGAGTCCCTGCCTCTGTTGGACTGCTTACACCGCCGCAGTTCTGGGCAAGTGCGAGCGACCTTGGCACTACCCGGTTTCGATAACTCCATGATGGATGGCTACGCCGTGCGGGCCAACGAGACCCAAACGACCGAACCGCTAAACGTTGTCGCCACCCAGCCAGCAGGGCCAGACCTTCAGCTTTCCCTCCAGTCACCCCGCCAAGCGATCCGCATTTACACGGGCGCTCCGGTTCCTGAAGGAGCCGACGCCGTCATCATGCAAGAAGATACACTTCGAGTGGGTGACACGATCGTCTGCCAAGACCCCGTCAGCATGGGTGAAAACATCCGCCGTCAGGGCAGTGATCTCTGCCCCGGCCAATTGCTTTTGCAACCGGGAGATCGCCTCACGCCCGGTCGCCTAGGATTACTGGCTTCCCAGGGACTCACTCACACCAGCGTTTATCGATTGCCCCGGATCGCAATTCTCAGCACTGGAGACGAACTTGTGCCTGCAGGGACGGCACCGCTGCTGCCTGGCCAGCTCTACAATTCCAACGGACTCATGCTCGCCGCACTGCTCAAAGAGGGCGGCTTTTCTGTCGGCGAGCTCAGCCACAGCCGTGATACACTCGAAGAAACGACCCACACACTCCAGAGGCTTCGAGATCACCACGACATCATCTTGCTCAGTGGCGGCGTCTCCGTCGGCGACAAAGATTTCGTCAAACCGGCGCTCAACGCTCTAGGGTTACCTCCCCAGATTTGGCGGATTCAAGTCAAACCCGGCAAACCCTTTCTCTTCGCCCACCAGCAGAGCCCCAAACCCCTGTTCGTGTTTGGTTTGCCAGGTAATCCGGTCTCTGCCTTTGTGACCTTCCAGCTGTTTGTCCGACCCGCTCTCCTAAAATGGACGGGAGCCCCTGAGTCTGAACTCCCATTGCCTGCCACGGACGCAATCCTCGATCAAGATCTCTCGAATCCTGGCGACCGACCGCATTACCTGCGGGGTCAACTGCAAGACGGTGTGTTCAGAGTCGGTGGACTGCAACGCAGCGACGCCCTCTTTGCCCTGGCCCAGTCCAATGCCCTGTTAAGAATGGAACCGGGACAAAGGCTTAACCAAGGGACGAGCGTCGCGGTTTTGCGGGTTTAACCCGGATTGGAAAAGACATTAACGTCGGTTAACCAAATCGGAGCGGTAGGATTTTCGGGATTCTCATTGAACCACCCCGCAACCCGACTATACTTTCCATAATGGCCAGACGTGTCACACTTCTTCTCATCCTTGCCAGCGCCATTGCTATTGGTGCCGTCAGTGGTTTGAAGGAGACGCATGCCTCCACCTGGAAGGGCATCTGGACAAGAATCATGACCGGTGGAGAAAACCTCCATAGTATAGGGCGATTCAAAGTAGGTCTCATCGATACCGCCAACAACGCCAGAACGGCAATCTCACTACCGATCCTCCGTCCAGATCAGGAGCTCGAATCATGGCTGCAAAAAGAATTGGAAGCAGGTTTGATCCCAGACGATCTCGATGCTCTCGTGGCCCATGTGCAAAAGGCTTGGCCGCGTTACCTCAAGCTCAGGGTAAGTTCTGCCACCGGTCCTACTCTTGATTTAGTGCGGGACAGTTTTCATGATTACCTGCATCAAACGGAAGCTGAGATGACCCACATGGCCAGCGCACGGCGCACCATTACCGGTGGCATCTCCCACCAGGTATTCCTGGTCACGGGGCATCGCCTGCGGGATTTCTCACCTGATCTGCTCCACCGCACGAAGGATGACGCGTTCTACAATGTCTGTCCTCTCTGCAAAACTAGCCACATCAGCCGCGCGATGCGCCATCAGGAGAGCTCCAGTCTGGAGTGTCCCTCCTGTCGTCGCACCTACGCTGTCATCGCCGCTGATACCGACGGCCAATTTCATTACGTTAATGAGTACCTGACCGGCTACGAACCGCCTTCGATCTACCCCCGAGGTCAGTCGCGCGTGGAGCAGCTTTTCACCATCTGGTCA
>JBIIUD010000092.1:0-7633 GCA_044340175.1 Verrucomicrobiaceae bacterium | reverse complement strand
GAAAAAGTACCAAAGGTTGTGGGGGAAAGGAGCGTCTTCGCTGAGGCCAAGTTGGACCTCTTGAAAAGCGACCAGACTCAGTGTGGGCCAGATGCTTGCGACACCAGCGATGAGGGGCAAAAGAGGCCAACTCCACCGCCAGCGACCTGTGGTGCCGGAAACCTGAACGAGGATGACATACCAAAGGCCGACGGCAAACAGGGCGAGGCCTAGCTTAGCCACTGGCATGTCCTTGAGACGCAGGTGCACCAATGTCTGCCACTGCAGCCAGACATTCCCGGTGAGTTCGGCGGCATGATAAACCAGCAACGGTGCGGAATCGGTAGTCCAGCCGGGGGTCGCGAGCATTTCTTTGAGTCGAGGAATGTGCTTCAACTGCACCGCCCAATGCAGCGCCTCTGAACGGGCGGGGGAGGCGTCTGGGAAGGATTGACCCTCGATGATGAAAGCATTCAGCGCCAACTCGGGGAGCTCGTCTTGGACGAGAAGTTGCGCAAGAAGCTGATTCGCAAGCGCAGGTGGCTTTGGTTCGGAAGCCGCTTTTTGCAGGCGCTGCCTGGCTTTGGCGGTCGCTGCTGGATCATGGCGCAAGGCGCTGATGATGTAATCGTCAAAGAGGGCACGAGTGCTGGGAACAGGCGCGTGCTTGGTGAGCAAGGTCGTAACATCTTGCTCGCCGAGAGTGAGCGGTTCGGTGGGTTTGTTGTCGCCCGGTGGCTGCTTGGCGGTTTCGAGTTGGCAGGCGCGGCGCAGCCAACGGGCAAGCTTGCGGGGTTGGGGTTCGGGACTGTTCAGCAGTTCCTGGACGCTGTCCCGCAAGAGCTCATGGCCGGGATTGACGTATTGTTCGATGAGCTTTTGTTCGACGCCTGGGTTTTGTTGATGGCTGACTGCGACGATGGACAAGGCGATGCCGAGTCCAGCCGCAAGGATGATGAGCGATGTTTTCAGCAGAAACGCAGGGTTTCTCGTCAAGTAGTGGGAGCGTGCGCGCCAAGCCATGGGGTCATCAGAATCCGCCGCAGGTTGCGCGTCAACCTCTCAGCGTCAGTAGCGGCGCATTTCTGGGTCGATCAGGTCGGTCCAACGGTCGATGCCGCCGCTGAGACTTTGCGCTTGAGAGTGGCCTTTGCTGCGGAGCCAACGGGTGGCGTTGAGTGAACGCACGCCGTGATGGCAATAAACGATGAGTCGCTGGCTGGGATCAGTGAGCTTGTGTGGGGCATTCTCCGCAAAGCTGGACAGTGGGATGAGCTCTGCACCTTCGATGTGGCAGATGTGCCATTCATCGATTTCTCGACAATCAATCCAGCGCGCTGCACCGGTATCTTCGAGGAGCGCAGCGGCCGCCTCGACATCAATTTCTTCCGGCAGTGTCTCGGGCATGAACGGAAGCCGATTAGGGGCGCACTGTCACTGGGGTGCCGACTGAGACATGGGCGAAGTAGATTTCCGCCATGTGCCCAGGCATACGAACGCAACCGTGTGAGGCAGGGAAGCCGGGGAGGAAACCCTCGTGCATGCCGATGCCGCCGTTGAAGCGCATGAAATGGGTCATCTTCGAGCCTTCGAAGCGTGTGCCGGGAGGCATGGGATCCTTGGTCACGTCGATGTCTTTCTTGACCACAGTACCGGCAGCATCGACGTAGTCACCGTAGAGGTTGGACTTGTGCCACTTGTTTTTCTGAGAGATTTTGAAGTTCCCCGTGGGAGTGCGGTGAGTGGCATCACCCGTGGAGAGGGCGGAGACACCGGCGAGTTTGCCGCCTTTGTAGAAGTAGGCTTTTTGATCACTCAGATCAATGACAATGCTGGGAGAGCCTGACATGCCATCCCCGTCCCAGTGGGAGACATTGTCCGTCATGAAGGAGTCAGAAGAAGGCAGGCTTTGGGGATTAAAAGCTTCCAGGTACTGAGTCTGACCCGGTGCCCCACCGCCACCACTGGTGGCGCAAGAAACAGAAAAGAGCAGGAACGAAACACATGCCAGACGTGCCAGTAGAAGAGGGAGGGAGTGAACCATCGTGAATGCGAATGAATGAAGCGGCGGGTCAGCCCGAAAACCAAGTCAAAGGTTGTGCCACTCAGCGGTTTTGTCCACCATTTCTTGTGTTTTTGGAGGTGTGCTTCAACCGAGAAAGGAGTTGGCGTAACGCGGTTTCAACGTTTGAACAACCGCTCAAGCAGTCCGCGTTTTTTGTGGGGGCATTCTTCAGACGACAGGACAAGTTGGAGTCATGGAGTGACCTGTCTACCCTTTCGGATGCGATTCAAGAGCCAACCTGCTGGGTTGGAATGATCGATGGGCGCCAGATACCCTCGAGCATGAGGGTTTTGGCGTAGGCGGGGATGCCTTGTTCATTTTGATGGAGTTGAGAGGAGAGTTGGTCGATGGCGGCGCGCCCCAGGGCCTCTGGGCGCTGGTCCAGACCTGGGATGCCCGGTTGTTCAGCATTCCAACTGAGGGTGGCGAGGTGGGGGCGGCGGGTTTCGGCTAGCGACTGGACCCAAGAGGAGAGGTTATTGCCTGAGTCGAGTAAAGCGTCCGGGCGGGCTTTTTCGCACCATTTGAGGAAGGAAGAGCGTTGGACATCTCGGGGTAAATGCATGAGTTCGGCGGCGCTGGCGGCGCTGGCGGCGCCCAGGGGGTGATGGATCAAGAAGCTGGCGGACCAGGCTCCGAACATGCGTTTGTCCAGCACGGAACTGGCGCAGAAGCCGATGCGTTGATAGCCCGCCCGCCGCAACTGGCGCAGGGCGGTCATCATGCCCAGAAAATGATGATGATGCACGCGGTTCAAAGCGGGGGAGGTATAGCCAAGACCGATCACCACCGTGCTGAATTTTTCCCAGGGCAAGCGCAGATGGCCACGGCTTCGGCTGAGCAAGGGGGCGATGACAATGCCACGGATACCGCGGTTTTCGAGAATGGTGGCCAAACGGGCGCTGGTCATGCCGCCCGGTAAAATCTCAAAACTCTCTAGCTGATAGCCCAGTTCGGTGGCGCGCTGAGTGGCGCCAGCGACGAGCAATCTGGACCAGGCTGTGCGAGTTCGGACGGGCGAAGGCTCGCTCCACAAGAAAGCCAGTGTTTGCCGACTCTGAACGGAACGGGACTGCCTCAGATGGGTCATCAGGCGCGCCACTTCGGGGTCGGGAATGTAGCCCAGGCGCTCGGCCGTCGCGCGGATCTCAGCTGCGAGCGCTGACTTGACGTGCCGCTCACCACGCAGGGCGCGCGAGACCGTCATTTTGGAGACGCCGATGGTTTGGGCGATTTCCGCCAAGGTGGCTTTGGTGGGCATAGGCTGTTACGGTAACAGAACAAAGTGGAAGCTCCACCCTGAAAAGCGCGTTCTATAATTTGAAGCCAAAACCAACCCTTGGCGACCGACATCCTATGAAGTCACTGCTGAATCGTTTCCTCGTTGCCCTTGCGGCGTCATCGTTTGCCACTGCCCACGCAGACTCTGTCTGGTTGGAGGCTGAATCCATCGCCGATCATGGCGGTTGGATGCTGGACACGCAGTTCATTGATATCATGGGATCACCTTACTTGCTGGCTCATGGCATGGGGCGGCCGGTGGCGGATGCGAAGGGGAAAATCGCAGTGTCGGGCTCGGGCTCATGGCGGGTCTGGGTGAGAACCAAAAATTGGGTGGGACCATGGGAGGCTCCTGGGGCGCCGGGCCGTTTTCAGGTCTCTGTGGGAGCGCAAAAATTGAAGCCTGAGTTCGGTGCGACGGGTCAAGATTGGCGCTGGGAAGATGGCGGCACGGTGGAGTTGAACGCGGGCGAAGCGGCGGTGGCCTTGCATGATCTCACCGGGTTCGAAGGTCGGGTGGATGCGATTTATCTGACTCAGGATTTGAAGTTCACGCCTTCGGATGATTTCAAGGCCACGGATCAACTGCGGCGGAAGTCGCTGGGATTGCCTGAAGAGGCGCCTGAGACCGAGGAGTATGACTTGGTGGTGGTTGGCGGTGGTTACTCGGGGTTGGGAGCCGCTATTTCGGCAGCACGTCAGGGCATCAAAGTGGCTTTCATTCAGAACCGCCCGGTCTTAGGGGGCAACGGTTCCGGTGAGGTGCAGGTTTGGGCAATGGGCGGCACTCGGCGTGGCCTTTATCCGAATCTGGGTGAGATCGTGGAAGAATTTGCGGATCGCGCCAGCAACAGTCCCGCTGCTGATCCTGCCGAATTCAATGATGCTTTGAAAGAGGCGGTGGTGCGGGCGGAGAAGAACATCGATCTGTTTCTTAACACGCATGTCCACCGGGTGGAGATGCAGAAGGAAGACCCGAAACGCATCCGCAGCGTGACAGGTTTGAACACGCTCACGGGTGCTGAGACACGTTATCGCGGAAAGTTTTTCACCGACTGCACGGGACATGGCAGTGTTGGCTTTTTGGCGGGAGCCGAGTACTTGCAGGAAGAAAAAGGCCGCATGGGCATGAGCAACATGTGGGTGCTGAAGAAGGTGGCAACGCCGACGCCTTGGAAGGAGACGCCGTGGGCGCTGCCTTTGGAATTGGCGGACTTTCCTGAGCCGCGTCCGCTTGAGCCTGTGGGGGTGAAGAATAAGGGAAATTTGACGGGCTATGATCTCGGTTACAAGCCGGTCAAGAACCCCGAAGACTTTCTCCATGGCGAGTGGTTCTGGGAGAGCGGTTTTGATCAAGACCCGATCAATGGTCTCGAGCGCATTCGTGACTGGAATTTCCGTGCGGTGTATGGGGCCATTTCTTCATTGAAGAAGAACCTGCCCGAGAAGTACACGAATTATGATTTCCAGTGGCAGGCCTACATCGGAGGCACGCGTGAGAGTCGTCGTCTGGTTGGGGACATCATCCTGACGGGCAAAGAAATGGTTGAAGGCAAAGTCCACGAGGACGCCTGTGTGCCGACCACCTGGGACCAGGATCTGCATTATCCGAAGGAGCAGTATGCGGGCAAGTTTCCTGAAAATCCTTTCATTTCACGGGCGGAATTTGGCAAGCACACGGACCGCAAGAATGGCTATCCAGTGCCCTATCGTACCCTGTATTCGAAGAACATCCCCAACCTCTTCATGGCCGGACGCAACATCAGTGTGGACCGTTGGGCACTGGGCAGCACACGCGTGATGCGCACCTGCGGCATGTTTGGCGAGGTGGTCGGCAAGGCCGCGTGGATCTGCGTTCGTCACCACACCACACCGCGCGGTGTTTATGAGCAGTATCTCGATCTTTTGAAGGACCTGATGAGCAAGCCAGGGGCCATGCGCCGCGATGCCTTGGAGAGCGATCTGTACCTGCCTGCCAACGCGAAGGTTTTGCCAGAGGTTGCCTTTGATAGCATCGACCCGGCCAAACTGGAAGGCATCGTGATTGACGATGAGGATGCGGAACTCACCGGCACCTGGTCCACGGGTGAAGGTTTGAAACCTTTTGTGGGAAATCACTACAGCTACACACAGCAGAAGGGAGCATCCGCTCGGTTTGCTTTTGCGGTCAAGGAGTCCGGCAAGTATGAGGTGCGAGTGTATTGGCAGCCCCACGAAAACCGGGCCAAGACTGCGCCAGTGACGGTGTTGAGTGCAGAAGGTGAGAAGGCATTCACATTGAATCAAACCAAGCCTGCCGCGCTGCCCAAGGGTGCGCACAGTCTGGGTGTGTTCACCTTTAAGGCGGGTGAAGAAGCGGCAGTCATCTTCCGGACGGAAGGTTCCAGCGGCAATGTCCATCTGGATGCGGTGCAGGTCCTGCCTGCACCCTGATGATTATTCAGTAACACCTGACAGCCGCACTTTGGCCAAGTAGATCGCGCTTTTGCTGCCTTCGTGGGTGGAGTAGTAGCTCACCCAGAGGTGGCCGTCATGCCAGACGAGGCCGGGGTAGCTGCAGTCGCCGGCGCTGGGCAGTTCCACCAGGGGTTGCACCCCTTCGGGCGTCATTTTGTAGAGCACCATGTGCGGGCCAGGGGTTTTGCCAAAGCCCCGCGAGCCAGCGATGAGCATTCCGTTTGGCAGTTCGATGAAATTCGGTCCACCCAAGGGCACGGGCAGTGGGTTCCAGGTCCATTGGCGATGCGGTGGGGCGCTCACGCCGATGACACCTTTGCGATCACCCGCCTCCCGTCGAACGAGTGCCAAAGCACGGCCATCTTTCAAGAAGCGCACCGTGGTTTCGTTGGGCTGTCCTGGAACATTGAGGATGGATTCCAACTGCCACACGGAGCCGTCGGTGCTGGAATACATTTTGGCCGACCATTCGGCTTCGGCTGGGCCGCCTCCCGTCGTTGGCCACAGGTTGTAGGCAACGCCGTAGAGTTTGCCGTCGCTCGGGTGTTTGGTGGCGCGCCAGAGCCAGTCGCCCCCAGCCAGGAGTTTCTGCGGAGGGGTCCAGACCTTACCATCCTGGGAGGTCGAGTAGCGTGGCCGACGTCCTTTCAGCGTCGTGCCATCATAAACCGATCCGCCCATCAGCAGATAAAGCCGTTTTTCATCAGGCATGATTTCGAATTTGGGATCGCGCAAATCCACGCCCGGTTCCTTAACCTCGGCATAGTCCACCCAGTTGTCTCCGGTCGAGGAAATGAGGATCCGAATCGTGCCATCGCCACCCACATGACCTGAGCCCTCGCGGAAGCACATGAACCAGAGGTTTTTGTAGCGGGCGAGATCGGTGAAAGCGTTGTGTGGGGCTTTGTCCCAGATTTTTGTCACAGAAACCACTTCCGCCTCCTGGGCGCTGGCAGACGCCGCGACTCCCAGACCCAGCACACTTAACAGAGAAAAGATGATATTTCGCATTCCCATCACTACGGCGCAGCCAGCCCCGTTTCGTCAAGTCTTCGATCGCCTCAAATGCATTCCGTGCAGCAGGGGCAGGGCTGCACCCAGTGTCCGGGGGCGACCTCCTTGAGTGTCAGATCCATGCCCACGCTGTCTTTCCAGCGGGGATGCTTCATGCGGTTGCCAAAGGCGCATCCCTAGGGCGGGTTGATCGGACTGGGCACGTCACCGGTCAGCAGTTTGCGCTCCCGGCGGAGCGTGGGATCAGGGACAGGGATCGCATCCAAAAGGGCCTTGGTGTAGGCGTGGCGGGGATCCTTGTAGAGAGTGGCTGCGGGAGCCAGTTCGACGATTTTCCCCAAATACATCACGGCGACGCGGTCGCTCATGTGTTGAACCACACTCAGGTCGTGCGCGATGAAAAGATAAGCCAGTTTGAAGTCTCTTTGCAGCTCCAGCAGTAGGTTGAGCACCTGGGCCTGCACACTCACATCGAGCGCGGAGACGGGCTCGTCACAGACGATCATCCGCGGTTTCAAGGCCAGAGCGCGGGCGATGCCGATACGCTGGCGCTGGCCGCCGCTGAACTCAAAGGGATAACGGTGAACGGCGTCTGCTGGCAGACCGACGCGCTTGAGCAGTTCGGCCGCCCAATCGCTGCGTTCGGTGCGAGTGCCGAGTTTTTGAATGACGAAGGGTTCCTCCAAAATCTGGCCGATAGTGTGGCGGGGATTCAGGGACTCCGCTGGATCTTGAAAGACCATCTGCATCTCCCGCCGCAAGGTCCGAAGAGCACCGGCGCTGGACCGCGTGATGTCATGCCCCTCGAAGATGACCTGTCCCGCCGTCGGCTTCAAC
>JBIIUD010000671.1:0-2776 GCA_044340175.1 Verrucomicrobiaceae bacterium | reverse complement strand
CCAGATGGAAACTGATGCCATCGACCGCTTTCACCACCGCTTTGGTGGTGTGAAAAACACCTCCGCGAACGGGGTAGTGCATTTTCAAATTCTGGACGGAAAGCAGGCTCATGAGTCAGTCCCTAGTATGGCTAGCAATGAGCTGTCCCCGGGCACGGGGATCACATCGATCGGATAGAGAAGGCCATCTTGACCCAAGATGAAATTGCCTTCGTGGCAATCCATGACGACGAGTCCATCAGTGGGGCGGAAGAAGTGTTCGGGATGATGAGTGGCTTGGAATCCCAGTTCCTTCATCAAGTCGAGAATGTCGGATGCTTGAGGCACATCCCCTTCGATCCAAACCTGACCGACAGCCAAACACGGGCCAGAGGGGGTATCCACCACGCCTTCGAGCCAAACTTGGTCAGCAAACAGCGTGTTGTGTCTCTGCCACCGCTCGAGGTATTCAATCGGGGTCGCCGCCACGGGTTCCCCTAGATGATAGGTCATTCCAGCCTGCCACGTGTTTGTCAGTTTGATCGCGCAATGGCGCGTTTCATCAAAGTAGATCCGGTGCTCGGCTCCGAGTTCTTCTGGGGTCAGCCAGCGATTCGCTGAGATCAGTTTGTCTTGTTCGTGAGCCCACTCGAGGAGCTTTCGGAATTGCTCGATCCGCTCTTCCGTCCGCTTTTGACCTCCCGGTGCCGTGCGAGTTGTTCCCGCACCTGCTCCAAGGTAAGCGAGCGCTGACTCGAGCGTCCCTGGCGGATTTGTTCCAGTTTGGTTTTCATGGGATGGAATTGGAGTTGGAGATGGAGTTAGATTTTGCGAGTTACTTGAGTTGCGGGTAAGCTCAGTCGCGAAGCATGCACAGGCCTCGACGCCGTGGCCTTCACCGCACTCTTGCCACGGCGGGCGGTTGAGGGTGACGCTTGGGTCGTGTGCATTGGGGCAGCGGGCTGCAAACCGACAGCCGACGGGCATGTCCCGCAGACCTGGCACCATGCCGGGAATGACCGGCAGTGGCGTCTTGGAGGGGTGATCCAACTTCGGCAGGCAGTTCATCAAACCGCGTGTGTAAGGATGCCGTGGGTGCTTGAAAATGTCCAGCACAGGGCCGCGTTCCACGATGCGACCCGCATACATCACGGCCACGTCGTCACAGGTCTCAGCGACCACCCCGAGGTCGTGGGTGATCAAAATGACGGCCATCCCGGTCTCTTTTTGCAGGCGGTTGATCAGGTCGAGGATCTGCGCCTGAACCGTGACATCGAGGGCGGTGGTGGGCTCGTCGGCGATCAGGACTTTGGGACGGCATGACAGCGCCATGGCGATCATGACGCGCTGCCTCATGCCGCCGCTGAGCTGGTGGGGATACTCATTGACGCGCTGGTCCGGGGCAGGGATGCCGACCCATTCCATGAGTTCGACGGCCCGCTTCAGGGCAGCCCGGTGATCCATGTTTTCGTGCAGCAGGATATTCTCAATGATTTGCCGACCGACCCGTTGCACCGGATTGAGCGCCGTCATCGGTTCCTGAAAAATCATGGCCACTTCCTTGCCTCTGACCTTCCGCATGGATTCGAGGGGCAGTTGCAATAGGTCCCGGCCTTCCAGAAGTACTTCCCCCTTCAGCACGCGACCCGCTGGCTGCTCTAGCAACCTCATGATGGCCCGCGCAGTAACGCTTTTGCCACAGCCGCTCTCGCCCACGAGACCGAGCGTGCGACCGCTGCGCAGGGTGAAGTCCACTTCATCCACCGCTGTCAGCAAGCCCTGCTCGGTCTGGAAAGCGACACGCAGATCCCGAATTTCAAGCAGGGAAGGGGAGGGGTTGGAATCGCGAGCCATCATCACCCCTTCAAAAAGCCCCAGCATCGCTGACTTTTGCAGCGAATCTGAATTCATGGGCGGTCTCCAATCTCATGAAGCTATCCTTTTGTGAAATGCCGCGCTTGTCAAAGCCGCAATTGGGTTTCACCCGAGGGGTTGAGCGGGGGACTAGGAGGCTGTGGACGACTCCTCCATGGCCTGCTGAAGGGCGCGCCAGGCCAGCATGGCGCATTTGACTCGTTGCGGAAATTTTTGCACGCCCTCAAGCAACTGCAGGTCACCCAGCACGTCGGCATTCACCGGTTGACCATCGCCAGTCACAATGCGGCGGAAGTCTTCGGTCATGGCGGCGGCCTCGACCTTGGGTTTGCCTTTGACCTTTTGCGTCATCATGGAAGCGGCGGCTTGGCTGATCGCGCAGCCTTGGCCACTGAACTTGATGTCCTCGATCTGTCCGGTCTCGCCAAAGCGAACGTAAAGATCGACCTCGTCTCCGCAGGACGGATTGTCACCATGGACATGGGCGCAGGGCGGTGGCAGTTCACCGAAGTTTCGGGGTTTGCGGGAGTGATCCAGGATCACCTGCTGGTAGAGTTCGCGTAGTTCGTCGTTCATGCTTAGACCGGGGTCAGTCGAGACCGCCAAAAAAGTGGACCGCTTCCTTGAGGATGTCGATCATTTGATCCACCTCGTCCAGGGTGTTGTAAAAATAGACACTGGCGCGCGCGGTGCTGGGCACTTTAAACCGCCGCATCAGAGGTTGATTGCAATGGTGGCCGCCACGCAGAGCCAGACCCTTTTCATCGGCAAAGGTGACCAAATCATGGGGGTGAGCCACTTCGGTGGTGAAAGCGGCTACCGCTCCACGAGTCAGGCCTGGAGCCTGGCCGAGGACGCGAATCCCTGGGATCTCCGTCAGCCGAGTCAGCATGTGCTGCGTCAGAACTTGGTCATGGTCCCA
>JBIIUD010000736.1:0-2545 GCA_044340175.1 Verrucomicrobiaceae bacterium | reverse complement strand
CCACATACGGCGGCACCCCTTTGTCATCCGCCAGTCGCTTCCTCAACGCTCGCAGTTCAGCAAACAGCGCCTCATCACAAGGCAAATCGCCAGCACGCGAAACCTTCGCCACACCGGAACCTACCGCCACTGCAGGTGAACGGGTCAACAGGATCGGCGTTCGATTCATCAGCGCCGCCATCCCCTGCCGCGTCAATGTCACCGTCTGGTAGCTGTCCTGACTCGCCTCAATGTAACCCAATCTCATCAGCTGGCGGCCCAGCGTCGCCCACTCCACTTTCGCCATCTCTTTGCCGATGCCATACGTGCTCAGCCGATCGTGATCCCACTTGCGCACCTTTTCCGTATTCGCCCCCGTAAGCACTTCGATGGCGTGGTTCAATCCCGTCGGAAAGCCGCTCTTCTGCTTGATCCTGAACAGACAGCTCAGCAGTTTTTGCGCAGACGTCGTCGCATCCCACTCTTCACGCGGTTGCAGGCAAATGTCACACCCACCACAGTTGTCCCCCGGCCAACGCTCCCCAAAGTAATCCAGCAAAGCCGACCGCCGACACTCCGTGCCCTCGGCAAAATCCGCCATCTGCCGCATCTGTCTCGCCGCCACCTCCGCCGCGGCCATGTCGGTCATTTCATCTAGAAACTTCAAGTTCTTCACCAAATCCCCCCGAGAAAACAGCAGCACACAATCAGCGGGTAACCCATCCCGCCCCGCACGCCCCGTCTCCTGATAGTACCCCTCTATGTTTTTCGGCAGATCCGCATGAATCACAAATCGCACATCCGGCTTATTGATGCCCATGCCAAAAGCAATCGTCGCACACACCACCCGCGCCTCATCCCGCAAAAACGCCTCCTGATTGGCCGCGCGCGCCTCTGGCTGCAAACCCGCATGATAGGCGACTGCACCAATGCCTTCCGCAGACAACGCCGCCGCGATCGACTCCGCTGACTTGCGCGACTGCACATAGACAATGCCCGCCTCATTCGGCCGCCCCCGAATGAACTCATACACCTGCCGCGTCGCCTTGTCTTTGGGCAGAATCGTGTAACTCAAATTGGGGCGATTGAAGCTCGCCAAAAACACTTCCGGCTCTCTCAGGTGCAGTTGTTTGACGATGTCCTTCCTCACCTGCTCCGTCGCCGTCGCCGTCAAAGCCAGAAACGCCACGTCTGGCAAATGCTTCCGCAACTGCGCAAGCTGGCGGTACTCCGGCCTGAAATCATGCCCCCACTCGCTGATGCAGTGCGCCTCATCCACAGCGATCGCCGTCACATTCCACTCCTGCATATCACGCAGAAAACTCTCCGTCATGATCCGCTCTGGAGCCGCATACAGCAGCTTGTACTCCCCCCGCAGCAGTCCCTCCCGCCGCCGCTGAGCTTCAGCCCCCTGCACCGAAGAGTTCAGCAGCGTCGCCGACACCCCACTCGCTGTCAACGCATCCACCTGATCCTTCATCAGTGCGATCAACGGAGAAACCACCAAAGTGACCCCCTCACGCGCCAAAGCCGGTAGCTGAAAACAAAGCGACTTCCCAGCTCCCGTCGGCAAAATCGCCACCACATCCCGCCCCACCAACGTCGCCTCCATGATCTCCCGCTGCAGCGGACGAAAGGCCTCATAACCAAAGTATTGTTTGAGCAAACCGGGCAAACGACTGGCAGACATCCCGCAGTCTTAACCAAAAACCACTGCTCAATCAAGCACCTATTTATGACGTCAGTAAACATTTATTGACAGCAGTCTGCCGTTGCTTATCTTTTTCCGATGTTCGACGCCCTTTCTCCTCAAATAGCACCCGATCCGCCGCCCGACCCTTTAGGGGTGGTGCGTGCCTTTACCAAGCCCTACACTGGCATGGGCGAATCACTCGGCCGTCGCAAGTGGAGGCGTGTGAAGGGCATGGCCAACCGGAACTCAAACTGTTTCCATGTGATGTCCCGCATTTGCGAGGGCGTGCCCTTTTTTGATGACATGGATAAGGAGGCCCTGGTGCTGGTGCTTCGTCGATTGGCCCCTTTCTGCGGCATCAAATTACTGACCTACTGCGTGATGGGCAACCATTTCCATGCGCTCATCCAGGTGCCTGAACGTGAGGCTTGGCTGCAAAGATTCGCAGGCCCAGACGGTGATGCTCACTTGATGGAGCATCTTCGCACGCTTTATAGCCAGAGCTATGTGGAAATCCTTTCTGCGCAATGGCTGCGGTGGCGCATGGAGGGTCGCGAAGATCGATTGCAGGCCAGCAAAGCGGCTCTGCTAAAGCGATTTTGCGACATCTCCGCGTTCGGCAAAGAAGTCAAAGCTCGATTTGCGCGGTGGTTCAACAGACGTCATGCACGGCGCGGTGTGCTGTGGATGAATCGTTTCAAGAGTGTTCTGGTGGAAGGTCATCCACAGAAATCCAGCCGTCCACCGATGGATGCTTTAAAGGTGATGGCCGCCTACATTGACCTCAATCCTGTGCGGGCGAGTTTGGTGGCAGGTGCTGGAGACTATCGCTGGAGCGGCTGGGCGTCAGCGCTTCGAGCTGAAAAAGAGGCC
>JBIIUD010000735.1:0-2546 GCA_044340175.1 Verrucomicrobiaceae bacterium | reverse complement strand
CAGTTCTTCAGCATTAAAATGCTCGTCCGACGAGAAGACAGTCTCCACGATGACTTCCCGCTGACGGGTGCGGCGTAGTCCCTGGCTGGCTAGGTGGTTATTGAGTCTCTCGGCGATCTGAGGGTCCATGAGCGCGTAGATTAGACAGCATTCGGGATGATGACAACTCAGATGACGGGTGGAAGTCGTGTGAGGTGATGATTTTTGGAAGTTGCTTGGCTAGAAAGCTAAAGAAACCTGAAATGAGGCTTGTTTAAAGGGGGGTGGAGTCCTACTATTTGGGGTCAAGGATATTGTCGTTTCCACCAAATGATCTTCGATCCGTTGTCTCATGAAGGGGCGGCGATGGCTCAAAGCCAACGTCGTCGGCTCTTTCGTCGAAAGACGCGAGACTCAAATCAGGTGGGGCTGATGCCAACGCCGGGTTGGCGGAAGCGGAATTTGCAATTTCTGGGGGAGGTCTTGATTCCCACGCTGCTCTCGCCGAGGCGCTTGGCGCGCGCGTTCGAGGAAGTGCCGCAGGCTCAGGCGAACGAGATAGGGGTGACGTGGCTGGGGCACGCGGGTTTCTTTTTGCAGGTGGATGCCGTCAATCTGGTGGTGGACCCGAATTGGGCGCTCTGGCATGGGCCGGTGAAGCGGGTCAGGCAGCCTGGCATTTGGCCGCATGAGTTGCCACCTGTGGACATCGTATTGGTCACGCACGCCCACTTTGACCACCTGCATCTGCCGAGTCTCAGGAAATTGGCGGCAGGGCAACCGATCGTGGTGCCCAAGGGCGTGGGTGTGCTGGTGAAGCGCTGTGGCTTTGGTCAGATTGTAGAGCTGGATACTTGGCAGACGGCGCGCTTTAAGGATCTGCACATCACGATGACACCCGCTCGGCACTGGGGGGCCAGGATGATCCATGACACGCACCGGCAGTTTGGCGGCTATCTCATTTCCGGCCCTGATCGGACTGTTTTTCATTGCGGTGATAGTGCTATGTTTGAGGGTTTTGGCGAGATTGGCAATCGCGCAAAGGTGGACGTGGCGTTGATGCCCATCGGTGCTTACGACGCGCCTTCCGGTCGGCAGGTGCACATGAATCCGGAGGAGGCGATCGAGGCTTTTCAAACCCTGGCAGGAGACGCCCTGGTGCCGATGCATCATGACACCTTCCCGCTGGGGGGTGAGCCGCTGCATGAGCCCGTCGAAAGATTGTTGCGGGAGGCGGGACGTCTCGACATCGCGCACCAAATGCGGGTGCTGGACGAAGGAGAGTCCGTGCTTTTCAAATAGCTGCCAGTGAGCACTCGGGTGATCATCATTGCGGCGGTGTCCGCTGACGGCTTCATCTCCAACGGCACTGGGGTGCCCTGGGATCTGCCAGAAGATCGACAGCATTTTCGTGCACTGACTCAGGGGCAGTGGTTGTTTCTTGGGCGACGTACCTTTGAGGAAATGCTGGGCTGGTTCCGGGATCATCATCCCCTGGTGCTGACGCGGCGCCCGCTGCTCCCACCTTGGGATAAGGCGGGTGTGGATTGTCTTGATGCGGCCCTAGCACGGGTGAAGGCAGGGGGGGGAGAGACCTTGTGGATCTGCGGGGGCGCGGCGGCCTATGCGATGGCGATGCCTCAGGCAGATGAACTGATTTTGACGGTGGTTGCCGAGGAACTCGGAGGTGGGGTGGCGTTTCCTGTCGTGGACGAGTCGGAGTGGCATTTGGTTAGGCAGGAGGTGCCCACGACTCGTTCCTCAGGGCCGACCTTTGAATGGCGCTGGTATGAGCGGGTTAGAAAGGCTGGTGGCGCGCGTTGATGAATGGTGTAGCATCACCCTCGAAAATGGCTGTGAATGAATGGCATCAGTGGCGTCGAGCGCTGGCGGGCAGCGCTTGTTTGTGGCTATTGACATGCTGCACGTCTCAAAAGCCTGAGGGCGAGGCAAACCAAGAGCTTAGTGCGGTGAAAACCGGGGCTGAGGACTCGGGCGTTGACTTGGGTTTTCTGATGACCATGACTTGGGAGGAGGCTCGGGGGCTCTCTGCGCAAAGCCTGGAGGTGCCACCGTTCTTTCGATTGGCGGCAGACAAGATCGAAGTTCTGAAGACACATCCAGATGGCAGTGCTCGTCGAGTGCGGGCGAAGGGCAAGGTCTTCATTGAGATGCAGTTTGCGGACACGGGACGGGTGCTATGTCAGGAAGCTTTTCTTTCGGATGACGAGTTGATCCTGCGTGGGAAGCCAGTGCTGCAGCGAGGCGGAAGTGCGGTCTCGGGCCTGGATGATGTGACGGTTTTTTACATGATGGGTACTCGGCTGAAGGTGATCGGGCGGCACCGGGTGCTCAATGAAAATGCATTCATTGCAGAGGCGCAGAAATCCAATTCGCCAGCTCAGGTCGGGGGTGGCTTTGCCGCGCTGGGTGCGCCACCCACGCTGCCCGTCATGAGCGGTCCCTGGGCGGGTGGGCCGAATCCGCTGCTGCCACCACTGTCCGCCGCTTCCGTGCCTGAAGACGTTCGGCAGAAGATGCGCTCGGAGGCGGAGGCGGTGCCCGTC
>JBIIUD010000734.1:0-2552 GCA_044340175.1 Verrucomicrobiaceae bacterium | reverse complement strand
CAGTTCCGCAATGTCCTTGGGCATGGGCGGAAACACACTGGGGCCACCGATCTTGCGGGAAAGCAGACCCGCCGCAGCCAGATGCAAATCCCGCACCACTTCACCCTGCACCCGCAGCCGATTCTGACGCCAAAGCAGCGTGTTGAGCGGATCAGCTTCATTCAAGCGCTGCTGCTCCTCATCTCGGCGTTTGCCCGTCACCACGACAGACGGATCAGAACTTTGTTGATAGGTCTGGCTCATCAAGATGAGACGAATCAGTTTTTTCCGACTCCAGCCCTGGCGCATGAATTCGGAAGCCAACCAGTCCAGCAGTTCCGGATGCGTCGGGGCATCCCCACGCACGCCAAAGTCTGCCACCGTGCGCACCAACCCCTCGCCAAACAACTGCGTCCAAAGATGATTCACCGTGACGCGCGGCGTCAACGGATGCGCCGCACTCACCAACCAACGCGCCAGGTCCAACCGCGACGGCGTGCCGCCATGGACCGCTTTCACCGGAGGCAACACCGCCAGACCCTTTGGCACCACGGGATCTGCAGGCTGCAGGAAATCTCCGCGCAGCATCAGCCGAGTCGCACGCGGATCTTGTTGGCGTTGACCGATCACCCGCACATCCATCAAAGGCGCCTTTGGCATGCCCGCCTCCGCTTTGGCTATCTCCGCGGCGATCGCCCGCACCTCGGGATCCACCCGCTCCATCCAATCATAGAGCGCTTGAATGACGACCGGATTGCGCCGCTTGGGTTCCTCATTCAAAATCCGCAGCACTTCCGCTGGAGCGATGGAGGCCTCCGTCTCTTCAGCCGCCGTCGATATCCGGAAACGCCCGATGCAGTGGTCGCCACCTTTGGCATGATGCTGCGTCAATTTCAGCCGCAGTTTCTCCCCGGGTGCCAGCGTCACGGACTCCGCCAGTTGCAGGGTCAGCTCATGCCGCTTGCCGATACCGCCACTCACCGCCCAGCCCGTCTCTAGCTTGCCATCCAACACACCCACCGCCGCAAAGCCCTTTTGTTCATAGTCCGCTTTGGCCGTGTGCAGCAGCACCTCACTGTCGCGACCAGACGCCTCCTGCTTCGTCACGCTGACCTCACTCAAAACAAAATTGCCACCCGTGCTGCGACCCGGACCTTGCTTGGGCAGCTCCGCATCTGGCAGCACCTCGATCCGCAGCGCGCTCACAGCCAGTCCGGCCCCCAACAGGTCCAACTCATAGACATCTTGCTTGGCCTTAGCCAAGAAGGAGCCGTCTTCTTGCGGCATCAAGACCACCTTGGCCTCTGACTTGGCCGCAATCGCCTCCTTGGCCAGTGGCACAAAAACCGGCGTTTTCTGTGACTGCGAGCGCGCTTTGGCCAGCCGCGCTTGCACGCCCTTTTCCCACTCCGGTAGCTTCGCCCGCAGACCGTTCTTCGCCGCATCCAGTTTCTTCTTCAGGGGGATCAGCGAACGTGCTGCCGCCCCATTCTGCCGTTCATAGTCGGCCCAGGCTTCCGGACTCACGGGGGCCTGCCGAGTGACTTCATCGCCGTTATTGAAGAAGGCGAACAACTGAAAGTATTCATGATGCGTGATCTCATCGTACTTGTGGGTATGGCAGCGCGCGCAGCCGACGGTCAGCCCAAGCCAGATCGTGCCCATCGTTTCGGTGCGATCAAAGCAGGCCTCCACCCGAAACTGCTCCTGATCCGTGCCACCCTCGGTGTTGGTCAACGTTTGGCGATTGAAGGCTGTCGCCACCACCTGCTCAGGTGTCGCCTCTGGCAGGAGATCCCCCGCCAGTTGTTCGATGGTAAACTGGTCAAAGGGCATGTCCTCATTGACGGCACGGATGACCCAGTCGCGATAGCGCCAAGCATCTGGCCGAGCACGGTCTTTTTCATAGCCATCACTGTCCGCGTAGCGCGCCATGTCCAGCCAGTGCCGCCCCCATCGCTCGCCAAAGTGCCCATTGGCCAACGCCCGATCCACCATGGCTTCATAGGCCCGCTCGGAAGCATCCGCCACAAACGCATCCACCTCCTCCGGTGTCGGCGGAAGCCCCAGCAAATCATAATGCACCCGCCGGATGAGCGTGACTTTGTCGGCCTTAGCCGCAGGGGTGAAGCCTTCCCGCTGGAGCCGCTCCCGCACAAAGCTGTCGATGGGATGCTGATCTTTAGCGGAGGGCTCGACCCGCTGGAGCGGTTGATAGGCCCAGTGCGCCACATAGTCGGCACCTTCAGTGATCCATTGCTTGAGCATCGTCACCTGCGCGCTGGTGACCGCGTGTTTGGCACGCTGCTTCGGTGGCGGCATCATTTCCTTGGGATCTTCGGAGAGCAAGCGGCGGATGATTTCACTGGCCTCCGGTTTCCCTGGCACCACGCCCCGCGCCCCGCTCTCGAGTTCCGCCAGCGCACCCTCGCGTGACGTCAGGACCAATCCGCCTTTCGAATCATCCGGTCCATGGCACTCCAAACAGTTCTCCGCAAAGAACGGCTGCACCTGCCGCGCAAAATCCACCCCCGCCCGCGCTACCTCAGACAAGCAGAACAGACTCAGTAGGG
>JBIIUD010000733.1:0-2553 GCA_044340175.1 Verrucomicrobiaceae bacterium | reverse complement strand
GTCGAGCGCGAGGACGTTGGGCGGGCACTGCTCGGTGTCCGCAGGCAGTTCGTTTTCGGCGTTGCGACGGAAGGTGGTGATGAAACAAGCCGGTGCGGCCATGGTCCAGCGGGTATCGAGGCCACAGAGCCAGGCCGTCTGGGTGCCACCACCGGAGTTGCCGGTGACGCCGATGTGCTTGGGATCAACTTCGGGACGAGTGAGCAGGTAGTCGAGCGCACGAATGCCATCCCAGGCGAACCAGGTGCCGAGGAACTCGCCCACGAGCGTCTGCTGATTGCCGGCCTGGATGTGTTCGGAGACGCCGCCGCCGTAGCGGGATTTGAGGCCATCTTTGAGGTATTGAAAACGCTCGCCTTGACCAGCGGGATCAATGATGAAGCAGACGTAACCCATGCGGGCGAGACCTTGGGCGAAGGATTGGTAGGCCTCAGCGGCTTTGCCATTGAGCGAGTGACCGCAGACGCCGATGACGCCCGGCATGGGCGCGGTTTTGCCTTTGGGCACGTACAGATTGCCCGTGACAGGGAAACCCGGCCGACTTTCGAACAAGACGTTCTCGATGGTGTAAGCATCCCGCTCCACCTTGCGAGTGACGTTCGCGTTGAGCGGCGTTTTTTCGGGCAGCGGGCCGAAGGCCTTGAGGATGCGTTCCTGCACCGACTTCACATAAGCCTCACCCTCCGCCTGAGTTTTGAGACCAGCGCGACGTTCGTTGCCCCGGGTTTCAGCGGCGCGGACCTGTGTGACGAGCCATTCCTGCATCATGCGGGGAAAGCGATTCAGCGGCAGCGGCGGCTCCTGGGCCTTGCCCGCGAGAGGGTTAAGCAGGAGGAGGCTCAGTAAGATGAATCGAGACATGGCGGCAGTAAACGAGTGGCAGTCACAGAGTAATCGCAGCGAGTCGTGGCCATCTGTCGCAACACGCCTTCCGGCTCACTCAGAAGGCGCAGGCAAGAGCGGTGGCGCGTCGGGCCTTGAACGCGCAGTGGGGGTTCACTCCTTCCGCCAAAGCTTCACCTCATCCACCACGGCGTTGCGTGGCACAGCAAGGCGCAACGTCCGCTTCGTCGGATGGGCGATGCCCGGCGCACGGTGGCTACCGACGTCTTGGCCGTCGATGCTCACACTCAGGCGATCCCCCGTCACGGCCACCACCAGATCATGCCATTTGCCCGCTTCCACCACGAATGGCACGGTCTTCTCTTTGCCCTTCAGCGCCTGCTGCTGTTCCTCCGTCAGTTTGGCCTTTGCCTGCCTAGCCGCACGGATATCGAGACGCATGTTGCCTGTTTTGAGATCTTGGAAAAGCACGTTCTTGGTGCTGATGCGCGCCGCAAAGAGGTGTCCGGCGTGAACTTCTTTGAATTCCAAATCGGCAAAGTTCAATCCCAGACTGTCCTGCGCCGTCTCAAGCATGAAACGCAGCGTGACCGCGCCATTCTTGAACTCAAAAGGTTGAGTCACCGAGACCGCATGATCCGCCTCCGCATGGATGAAGATGCGCATGGCACCATCTTTCAAATCAACCTGCTTATGGCCCTTCGCCCGGCTCTTGCTGTTCGTGCCCCAGCCCTTGCCTGGCTCGTCCTTCAGTTCTTGAGACTCAGTGCGTTCAAAGTCATCTTGGAAGACGAGCTCACCGAGATTCTCCGCCGCAAAGACAGTATGAAATGTGAGTGAACATAAGAGGATCGAGAGTTTGTTCATAGGATGAGCCGTGTGAAACGTGAACCTCAGCCCTTACTTTCGCAAAGGCAGCGGCAAATCAGGATCCCCTTTGTTCGCCTCAATCAAAAGCCGCCGGTCCGCCAAAGGTTCCGGCGCGCTCGGCCTGACCTTCGACTGCAGACCCCAAATGTCAGGCATCTCGCCGCAACGGATTGGGTCGATTTTTTGGTTGCCATTTGCGGGCTGACAAACAGAATTCAACTCCGCCTTCGGGCATCACTCAACCCTGCTTACCTACAAAACCATGGCACGCCCCGTCACCCTCTTCACCGGCCAATGGGCCGATCTGTCCTTCGACACCATTCTGGAAAAAGCCAAAACCTTCGGCTACGACGGCGTTGAGCTGGCCTGCTGGGGCGACCACTTCGAGGTGGACAAGGCCGACCAAGCCTATTGCGATGCCAAGCGCGCCCAGCTGAAAGCCGCCGGCATGCAGTGCCACGCCATCTCCACTCACCTTGTGGGTCAGGCCGTGTGCGACAACATTGATCCCCGCCACGCCCAGATCCTCCCCCCTGCCATCTATGGTGACGGCGATCCCGAAGGGGTGCGTCAGCGTGCGGCCGCCGAACTCAAAAAGACCGCGCAAGCCGCCAAACGCTTCGGCGTCAGTGTGGTGAACGGCTTCACCGGCAGCAGCATCTGGCATCTCGTCTATTCTTTCCCGCCGAATCTGCCTGGCCAGATCGACGCCGGCTACAAAGACTTCGCCGACCGCTTCGGCCCGATTTTTGATGAGTTCCAAAACAACGGCGTGCGTTACGCCCTCGAGGTTCACCCCACCGAGATCGCCTTTGACATCGCCTCGGCAGAACGCGCACT
>JBIIUD010000732.1:0-2559 GCA_044340175.1 Verrucomicrobiaceae bacterium | reverse complement strand
CTCGAGCCTCGCAGCTGAGCCGTTGCGCCCCCTGAGTTTCGTCAATGACATTCAACCGATTCTAACCAAGGCGGGTTGCAACGCAGGCGCCTGTCATGCCAAAGCGGTGACCGGCCAGCGTGGCTTTCGCTTGTCGGTTCTTGGCTTCGAGCCTGAGGAGGATTATGAAGCCATCGTCAAACAGGGCAAAGGACGCCGTGTCTTTCCCGCGGCTCCAGAGGAAAGCCTGATCATCACCAAAGGCGCAGCCATCGTTCCTCATGTAGGCGGCAAGAAAATCGAGCCTGGATCAGAGGCCTACCAGACTCTGGTGCAATGGATTGCCCAAGGCATGAATTACGCCTCCAAAGACGAACCCAAACTGACAGGCATCCTTGTCGAGCCTGCGCGCCTCTCGCTCAAGCCTACCACCTCACAGCAGCTCAAAGTCACCGCCCAATTTTCCAATGGCGCCAGCCGAGACGTCACTCGACTCGCTCTCTTTGAAGCAAATGACACCAGCATGGCCACCGCCACCGAATCGGGTCTCGTCACCACTCAGGACCTGCCGGGTAATGTCGCCATCATGGTTCGCTACTCAGGTCGAGTCGCCGTTTGCAGCGTCTCCATCCCGCTGGGAGCACCCGTCGAATCCGTGCCTCCGTCGAAAAACTTCATCGATGACCATGTCTTTGCGAACCTGAAAGCGATCGGCATTCCTCCCTCACCTCTGTGTGACGACTCCACCTTTCTCAGGCGCGTTTCGCTCGATATTGGCGGTCGCCTGCCCACCCTTGAAGAAACCAAATCCTTTATCGCCAGCAGGGAGCCGAACAAAAGAGAGCTCGCGGTTGAAGCCCTCATCAACAGTCCCGACTACGCGGATTACTTCGCTAACAAATGGACTTCACTGCTCAAGAATCAGCGCACGGATGCCGCTGATATCACCGCCAACTTTGCCTTCCATGCCTGGATGCGGGATAACCTGCTGGCCAACACCCCCTATGATCAAATCGTCCGCCAGATCCTAGCCTCGACCGGCACGATCGTCTCGAACCCGCCCGTCGCTTGGTACAAACGCGTCAAAGAACCCGCCGCCCAACTCGAAGACGTCGCCCAGCTCTTTCTCGGTGTGCGCATGCAGTGCGCTCAGTGTCACCATCATCCGTTTGAGCGCTGGAGTCAGGCGGAGTATTATCACCTCGCCGCGTTCTTCTCCCAAGTCGGCCGCAAACCCACCGCTGTGGCGGGTGAGGACCTCATTTTCCACAAGCGCGGCATCGCCCAGACCGAACACCGCAAGACCCGTGTGATGCTCAAGCCCGCCGGCCTTGGAGAGCCTGAGTTAGAGATTGCTCCAGATGAAGACCCCCGCTTAGCGCTTGTCGATTGGATGAGCGCCAAGACCAATCCGTTCTTTGCCACGGCACTGGTGAACCGCTACTGGAAGCACTTCTTCAAACGCGGCCTTGTGGAGCCTGAAGACGATTTGCGTGACAGCAATCCCGCGACCAATCCCGAACTCCTGACGGCCCTTTCGAAAGCATTTGTCGATAGCCAGTACGACTTGAAGGCACTGGTCCGGTTGATCACCCAAAGCCACGCCTACCAGCTCAGCGCCGAACCCAATGAGCACAACCACGTGGACCGCCAGGCCTACTCCCACTATTACCCGAAACGCATGACGGCGGAAGTCCTGCTCGACAGCATTGACATGGTCTCAGGCACGAAGTCTGACTTTGCCGATCTGCCCCCCGGCACCCGGGCGGTCTCACTTCCCGATAACAGCTACAACCGAGCTTCGCCCTTCCTCAAGGTTTTTGGACGCCCAGAGGGAGCGAGTGTCTGCGAGTGCGAGCGCGTCTCATCCGCGAGTCTTGCCCAAAGCCTGCATCTCATGAACGCTCCTGATGTGAAGGCCAAACTCATCTCCGCCAATGGCCGCGCCGATCTGCTGAGCAAAGCCGAGATGCCTGAACCCAAGCGGATTCGGGAGCTTTACCTGGCCACCTATTCCAGGGAGCCAAGCTCAGACGAAGTCCGCATAGCGGAGGCGCATCTTCTCAAACCCCGTACCGATGCACAAGGCAAGCCGCTCGACTCCCTGCGTTCCATTCGCAATGGTTATGAGGATCTCATCTGGGCGCTCGTCAATACCAAAGAGTTTCTCTACAACCATTGAGCCCGGAGTCCGAGTTGGGGCAGCTCTTCACTTGGCCTCCACGCGCTCGAACACGCGCTCGATGACATCAGGAAACGCGGTTTCCCAATTGCCCAAATGAGCCCCTTCCAGGCGCTCAAGCCAGATGGTTTCAGGCACATGCGGCGTCCAAAAGTCCCGCCACCCAAACGCCGCCTGCACACCCTCCCGATTCAGCAGTAGCGCCTCCCCGTTGCGACCGCAGAAATGGGTGCTCATCACGATCGTTCGCGGACCTTGAGGCGGATGCAGCAGGGACGCACCGGGCAGACCTTGCCAACTCGAAGGATCGACTCCGAGCGCATCCATCAGCGTCGGCATGAGGTCAAGATGGGTCGCTCTCGCCACCACCGGTCCACGTCCGATACCCAGGTTCTCCG
>JBIIUD010000731.1:0-2560 GCA_044340175.1 Verrucomicrobiaceae bacterium | reverse complement strand
GACGCGGGTGTCGTGATAGGGGCCGGGGGTGAAACCGGCTTCGGCTAAAAGGGCGGCGTATTCGCCGGTGCTGTAGCATTTGCCCTGGGTGGAATGCATGAGCAGGCAGGAGTATTCGGCGACATGGAGGGGGCCGTCTTTGGCTTCGTTGATGAAGGCGTCGTGGATAATGAGCAGGCCGCCTGAGGGGAGCGCTTCATAGGAGACCTTCAGCAGAGCCTGAACCTCTGGGATGCCCCAGTCATGCAGGACGTTTGAGTAGAGATGCACATCGCAATCGGAGGGCAGACCGTCGAACATGTTGCCGGCGACCACTTCGACGCGATCTGCCACGCCGCGTTCTTCGATCAGCTTGCGCGCAATCCGATCCACCGGGGCCTGATCCAGCACGACGCCGGTGACGCCGGGGTGAGCGGCGACGATGGCGCTGGCGTAAATGCCGGACCCGGCACCGATGTCCAGCACGCGCTTCCTTCCCGTGAGGTCGAGTTTGGCGGCCAGACCTTGGGCCAGATAGATGCCGCGGCAGTCCATGGCGGCGGTGAAGTTCCGGGCGAAGGTTTCTTCTTCCATGGCTTTGTGCCAGTCGAAGGAGGCTTTGTCTCCGGACCAGCCAGCGGGTTTGTCGGTGGTGAGGACTTCGAGGAAATCCCGGGCGATGGGGCGCTCATGCAGCGAGGCGTAGTAGGGGCCTAAGTGCCAAGTGGAATCGGCGCAGAGATGTTCTCTAGCGACGTCGGTGACTGCGATCTTTTCGCCCATCCGTTGAATCCAGCCGTTGGCGACGAAGAGGGTGATCATCACATCGGCGGGTCGTTCGGTGAATCCGAAGTGGCTGCGGATGTCAGCGAGCGATCTGGGATGGGCCGAAAGCCAGGTGAAAAGATCGAGTTTCAACGCTGCGGTGATGAGATCCACGGCGTAGAGGCCGTCGCGGTAGCGATAGATGGAGAGGGGATCGGTGCTGGGGGCGCGGGTCAGGTCAAAGCTCATGGGTGTGGCACCTCACCATGGGGTTGAGCGCTTTGTCAAGCGCCTGGGGACACGCCTGGGACAGGCGTGGTACGTTGAGGGCGCCTACTTGCCGGAGCTTGGTATCGCGAAATGGGGAGATGCTCGTTTGTAGGCTCGTTTGCGAAAACGAGTTTGGAGGGGACGCACTTTTGGAAGTGCGCCTACGAGGGGGCGTGAAGGCGGGGTAGGCTCGTTTGTGAAAACGAGTTTGGAGGGGACGCACTTTTGGAAGTGCGCCTACGGAGGGGCGGGCCTATTTCTGGGCGGCGACTTCGGGCAGGAGGTTGGCTTGGAGTTGGTGGCCTTGGCCTTCGAGTTTAAGGGTGCCGGTTTGCAGTTCGTTGGCGATGATTTGTCCGTTGCGGGTGTCGGTGCCGAAGGTGATGGCGGGCGAGGCGGTGCGGGTGAGGTGATTGTGCTGAAGGGTGAGGGCGGTGGTCTTACCGGTTGCTTGAATGGCTGGGCCGCCGAGGTCCATGAAGGTGCTGGCGGTGATGCGGCTGTCGATGGCATCCGTGAGCACAACGGCGGGACCGCTGTGGTTTTGGAAGAAGCAGCGGTCGATGCTGAGGCGGGTGGGCTTGTCTTTTTCTGTGCTGCCTTTGACTTCGATCAAGGGAATGCTTGAGAAGGTATCGCCGGTGGTGGTGAATGTGATTTTGTCGATGCGGAGATCTTCCGTAGAGCCCTCAATCCGAATGAGGGGGAAGCCTTTGACGGCGTCTGCAACAGGCTGGAGAAAGGTGTCTTCGGAGTCGAGTCCGGCGACGCGGAGTTTGACAGCGTTTTTGATGACGAGCGGGGCGTCGAGAGTGTGGGTGCCGGGGGGGAGGATGACTTGACCACCGCCAGCGGTGACGGCGTCGTCGATGAATTTCTGGAGATCCGCACGGGTGAAGCCTTCGGCCTGGAGTGCGGTGGTTAGGAGGCAAACGAGGAGGATGAGGCGCATGGGGGGTGATCAGTAATCAGTATTCAGTATTCAGTTTTTCAAGGCTGGGTGGTGGTGAGCGTTTGGAGGGCTTCGGGGGTGAAGGCGGCGTCGGGGAAGGTGAGGTCGGAGTCGGAGCGGACGCCTTCGACCTGGGTCGTGGCTCCCGTTTTGGTATCGGTCACCGTGAAGGAAACGGGCAGGTAGTAGCCGGTCTTGTTGCGGAGCACTTTTTCAGTGAGAACCGTTTTCACGGGTTGAGTGGTGTCGGTGCCAAAGATTTCCATCTTTTGCGTGACGAAGCGTTTGGCGTCGATCCAACTGCGCACGAGGCGGGCGGTGGACTTGGATGAGACGGGGGCTTTGGATTCGATGATGTGGCAGGGGATGTTGCCAATGCTCTCGGTGCCGGTAAGGATTGGCGAGGGCCAATCGAGGAACTCCGCGATGACGTCGTCGATGGAAAGAGTGGTGGCAAAGAGACCGAGGGAGCGGTCGGAGGCTTGGAGGAGCTTGGTGCCGGAGGTGGGGGAGTGCAGGGAACCGGTGAATTGGCCGCCTTCGATTTTGAGCAGGATGCCCTCGCCTTTGCGGTCGGCAGGAAAGAGAAGTTGG
>JBIIUD010000755.1:0-2563 GCA_044340175.1 Verrucomicrobiaceae bacterium | reverse complement strand
ACAGCATGGAGGGCGAAACGGCGTCGGTCCAGAGCATGGCCGCAACGAGTGCGATCACTGCAAACATGATCATGGGTAGAATGCGGGTGCGCAGATCCTGGAGTCGGAGTTTGAAAGGGATGGGGACAGCGTTCTTCATATTTCAGATTGATTCTCTGCGGCGATGACAAAGACGTGTTCAACGCCCGCTAAGCCGCGCAGTTCAGCGGCCATTTCCTCCATGAGTGCGGGATTGCGCATGAGAATGCGGTAGGAGAGTTCCAAGGCACCGCCTACGGACTGTTGGTTGGCGCTATGAACCTTGCGAGCATGGCGTTTGAGCAAGGAGAGCATCTCGGGCACCTCACCCGATGGGCGTGACCAATTGACATTCAAGATGACATCGTAGTTTTGGCGGGTTCCGAATTCTGTAATCCTAAGGTAGAGGAATATGGCCGCCATCAAGGTGCAGCCGATGATGGCGGTAGTGTAGCGCTGAGTGCCACAGGCCATGCCGAGGACGATGCCGGAAAGGAGGTAAGTTGTGTCTAGAGTGTCGCGCAAGACGTTGCGGAAGCGAACGATCGCTAGGACAGCCATGAGTCCGAAGGCTGTCACCAGATTGTTTGACAGAACCATTAGCACGAAGGCAACAATCACTGGAAGCACGACGAGCGACTTTACAAACGATCGGGAATAAGAGAGGCCGTTATGAGTCCAGACATACAACCAAGCAACAACGTGACCACACAAAAAAGACAGCAGCAACGAGAGGGCTACCAACCGGTAGTCCATGGGTTGTGGCGTGAGGTCACCCTGAAAAAAATGCTCAAACATAACGAAGTTCTGGCCTGGACCGGCGAAAGTGCTGCTCGCCATACAACTCGACACCACCTGTGTATTTCGCGGCACCACATTGCGTGATGTTGAAGACATGGATCATGTCGCGGAACCACTGAGGGTAACGAGAGGTGAATTTCAACTCGAGAACGACTTCATCTTTGAAGACGACGACGGGGTTTTCCATGCTCGTGTGCAGAGTGAGGTCGAAGCAGGGTTCAACGCGCACCTGACGATCCATGGTGACCCGCACACTGTTATCGAGTCGACTCACCCACGCCTCACGACGGTAGGCCACGTGGGCGCATGGTGTGGCCGAGTTGTGGATGATCAGGGGCAGAATGGTCGCGTAGTCGGCTTGGTCCTTGGGGCGAATGCAGGAGGTGTCGCCTGAGATGGCCGAGTGGAGGGAATCGCGCGTCAGCATGCAGCGTTGCTTGCGGACGATGTCATTGTATTTTCGTTTCAGTTCCAGAAACACGGGAGAATTGGCATTGTCATCATAGTAGCGGACGCGCAGTTTGTAGCGATTGCGGTCACCGTTGAGGGTGGCTTGATAAGTTTTGAGCGAGGGCGAATCCAGATAGACGCTGTGAATAGGGTAAGAACGATCTGCCTGAGCATGAGCGTCGAGTTCGAGATTGGGGGAGATGAAGTCGCGGATGGGTTGACTGAGTGATTCCGGGATAATGAATTTCAGTTCATAGCGTTGCGCCTGCATTTGATGGTGAACTGCCATAAGTGACGGTGGAAGAGCGTTTGTGTGTGGGCCTGAGAAATCATGGTAATTATCGATGATTCCGAGGGATGCGTCACCTCCTTTTTTGGTTTTCGACGTTTGTTAGGACCTTTTATGAGGGGAGGTGTTTCGGTCACTGGAGTGGATCCTGGGTTGGACGATCTTCGGAGTGTGCGATGATCGCGACCTTTCTCTGATACCGCAGGGTAATGAACCTGCTTTTTGAGGAACCGTTAGCGCTGTGATTCGAGCATTTGTTCCAACGCGGCGTAATCCGGAGCCAATTTGGCAGTTGATTGAAATGGTAAGATCATTGAGGGATTGCAAAATGGGACAGCAACCACCGTCTCTTATGGCGTGAGTTTTCGCTTTGTATTTCGTGTTTCCATATTAGCGGGCAGCCTGGGGTTCGGCGTGCCCTCATTTGCTGCGGCACCAACTTTAAAATCGGTGTTCCCCGCTGGAGGGCAGCGGGGGGGGACGGTGGAGATCCTGTTGGAGGGTAAGGCGGAGAAGGGAACGGTGTGGATCGAAGGCGGTGGGGTCACCTTCACCGCCCCCGATGACAAAGGCAAAGTGGTGGCAACGCTGTCTGCCGATGCCACGCCAGGCCTTCGCCTGCTGCGAGTGTTCAATGCGGAGGGCGTTTCGGAGGCGGTGCGTTTCGTGGTTGGAACGGTGCCGGAAGTGGTGGAGATGCCGCCCAATCATTCGCCTCTTCAAGCGATGCCCTTGGACAAGCTGCCGGTGTGCGTGAATGGCCGAATCGATAAGGCTGGCGATATCGATCACTTTTCCTTCCTGCTCAAGAAGGGGCAGCAGGTGCGCCTCGATCTCCTCGCCTACACGCTCGGTTCACTGATCGATCCACTGCTGCATGTGCTCGACGAAAAAGGGACCCGTGTGGCCACGGCGAGTGATGGTCGCAACCTTGATCCCGCTCTTTCCTTCACCGCCCCTGCGGAGGGTCGCTACACGGTGCAGATCGCAGGCTTCGCGCATCCT
>JBIIUD010000730.1:0-2565 GCA_044340175.1 Verrucomicrobiaceae bacterium | reverse complement strand
GATGGACGACAAGCCCATCATCACACCATCGTCTTTGCCGACTTTGGCGATGCTATCTTTGAGGATTTGCAGGTAGTTGTCGGACTCTGCCTTATTTGCTGGACGGAAGGTCAGAGCTTCAAAAAGATAATCCACAGCGGCCCGCAAACGCTCATCGGTGACCTCAGGTTCCGCCATCAGAGATAGGACCGGCGTCAGTGGGCGAAGGACTTTGGTTTTATAGACGATGGCCGTCGGCAGCCCGCGCAGATCGCCCGGCGGTTTCACCTTGTCATAGGTTTTGGGGTCGTCGGTGATCTGCTCCTTCATGCCCACCAAGCTCAGCGGACCATAGGCCATGTATTTCAAGATGTCCTCGGCCTTACCCAGGATCTGCGTGGCCTCGGCGCTGTTGACGGTGTAAAAATCCGGGTAGTTCTTGAAGCCCGTTTTGCGCGCCGAGGACAGCACCACCGGCACGCTCTTCACCGCCGTGGCATAGGCTACCGTGCCGCCCACCACACTGGTGATGTTATCAATGCCAAAGTAGAGCTTCAACTCGCCACCATGATTGGTAGGAACGACATCGCCATGGGCGCGCAAGCCGGGTTTGGTCGGATCGTATTTGGGCTCGGTATTGATCAGTTCATTCAACCGCGTGATGTGTTCCTGCGGCGTGACGCGCCAAATGCGAGCGGGCGAGGAGGTCGGCGTTAGCTTGATGCCCTCTGGCAGCTTCCCGAAGAGCAGGTCGTGATCGACGAAGTTTCCCTTCTTTGGGTCCTGATGCCCGTGAAAGCCGCCCTTGTCCTGCATCGCGCGTTGCAGTTCGCCGATGATCCAATCAGAAAATCGCAACCGCTCCACCACCTCCGGCTGGTCCTGTTTTTTCGGCGGCATTTCCTCCAATGCCACCTGAGCCCACACGGACTTCCAAACAGCCGCATTGGTCTCATCTACCGGGCCGAGATTCAGCAGAGAGAGATCGCCTTTCTTGGTGTCGTTGTCGTGGCACTCGATGCAGTGCCGAACCAGAAAGCCCTGCGCAATTTCTTGAAAGCTACCACTCACGGGCTCGCCGGGTTTGTAGGTTTCAGCTTCCAGATTAGGCGCCGCGATTGCGGTGCAAAGCACCATTACGGTGATTGAAAATCGGCTGGTGATTGGAGAACTGATGGCTCGGGTGATCATAACGGTGCTGGAGCAAGAGGGAGAGGTTCATTTTCTTCCCGCAGATTCACGGAGGCCCACAGATTGTTTAAAATTTCAATCTGCTGGCCTCCCTGAATCTGCTGGAGATCAAAGTGCGGCTGTTTGTAATCAATGGAAGTCTGTGGGGGAGTCGGCTCTGCTTGTGCGAGGTAAAGGTTGTTCGTTTTTTTCAATACAGATGACCTCTTTCATCGTGTGCATCCAGAGGCGGCCTTTTGCATAGCTGAACGAAGCCAAGGCCCAGGTCTCACCGGCCGGGCCGAGATCATTGACCGCGATGAGCGCTTTTTCATCGAGCGTTTCAGCGAAGGCATTGATGACGTAGACCGTGCCGTTCATGATCGGGAAGAAGAGGTGGCGATTGACGAGGATCGGGCTCGCGGCGGAAACATGACCCCAGCCGGTGCCCTTGGCGCGTTTGTCGGTCGCGATGTCGATGCCGCGCGAGTTCTTCGTGTCGTTCGGGAGTGCCTCTTTGATGTCCCAGATGCCTTTCGGCTCAGGTCCAGCGACAAGCTGCACCGGCACGCGCAGGTATTCAGTCTTACCGGTTTCAATATGCACGCGACCGATGGCGGTGATGTCGTGCGCGAGAAAATAGTGCCAGTCGCCGACAACGATGTTGGTTTGATTCGTCAGCGGCATGCGCTTGCCACCTTTGATGGCGATGCCCGTCTCGCGTTTGCCGGTCTGCGCATCAGTGACGTCCACGTTTTCGATGACGTTTTGTGTCCGCAGGATCTCGCCTGTTGTAGTGTCGAGCACGAGGTGGTTAGGTCCCTGAAACCAAAACACGTTCTTCGCATTCCAGTGCGAGTTGTAGGAGCTGTCGCCTTTGGCCTCGCGGCTCCAGAGTGTCTTGCCAGAGTCGAGCAGGGTCAAGCTTACGCCATAGGGTTTCTCCAAAGGATCATGCCCGCCCCCACGACCATGCGCGATGGCCCAGCGTCCGTCCGGCAACTGCCCGGCCATCGGCGTATTGTGGACGCAGGTCCCCGCTTCTTCGATCCACACGACTTTGCCGGTCTTCTTGTCGATCGCGTGCAGGTACGTCCAGACATCACGCGGCTCGATCCCTTCCGGCACCGGCTTGTGCCGCTCCAATTTCTGAGCGGCTTCTTTGTTGCGTACTTCGACCGTGATGATCTTGTCGCCGACGAGAATGGGTTCGCACTGGCGGTTCGTGTGGCGAGTGAGTGGGCGGTATTTGCGAAGCCACAGCGCTTTGCCATTGAAGTCAAAGCAGCCCATCGAGCCGCAGCGATTGAAGAACCAGACGTTCTCACCGTCGGCGATGGGCGCAAACACCGTCGCATCGCTGAAAATCCCTGCCGTTTGAACCGGGTCCGTGCCGGGAAGATCGACGGTCCAGAG
>JBIIUD010000729.1:0-2568 GCA_044340175.1 Verrucomicrobiaceae bacterium | reverse complement strand
CCCCCATACCGACATACAAGTCCACCCCAGAGTTCGGCAATGACGGCGCCACCGCCGCTGCGATGTCCCCATCCGTCACCATGCGCAACGCCGCACCCGTCGCCCGCACACCGTCCACAATCCCGCAGTGCCTTGGTCGGTCCATCGTACAAACGACCACATCATTCCGGCGTTTGCCCAGCGCTGTGGCCACAAAGTCCACGACCCGCGCCATCGGCCAATCCAACAGGCAAGGATGCCCTTCCTTTTCCAGCGCAGCCAGCACCGCCGGCCCAAAGGCCATCTTGTGACTGTAAAAGCTCGGGATCTCCTTCATCACACTCTTGATGCCTTCAGGCACCTGAGCGGCAGCGATCACCGCAATGCTGTTCGGCAGCCCTTTGGCGATGTTGGAGGTGCCGTCAATCGGGTCGAGGGCAATGTCAAAACGGGGCGAACCCGGTTTCCACGTGCCCAAATGTTCACCCACAAAAATCCCAGGAGCCTTATCCTTGATCCCCTCCCCAATCACGACCTTCCCGCATATGTCGAGGATATCAAACACCCCATAAATCGCACAGCATGCCGCCGCGTCAGCCTGCTCCTTCTGCCCACGCCCCAGCCAATGAATCGCCTGGATTGCAGCATTCTCCGTGGCTCGGACAAACTCAAACTCCAACACGCGTTCGAGATCGAGAGAACTTCGGAGCGGGGGGAGGCTGGAGTCGGAATTCATGGTGAAGGGATGACAAGTTTACGCCAAGGCCAGCACCCGGTGCAACGACTCATTCAGTCACCTTACCACCGGGTGCAAGGATGAGCGGAGGGACAAGCCTCAGTAAAAAGGGCAAGCGCCCCGCTCCTCAGCTCTCAAGGAAGGATTCAGGCCGCCAGTTTGGCTTCCCGATCCTTGCGGATCTCACGCAGCTTGCGGTAGCCAATCAGTTGCCGCGTCTCTTCATCATAGAGGCGCAGATTGATGCACTTCAGACTGGAGAGCAGTGTGATGGGTTTCACGCTGTAAAACATGGGATGGGAGTTGTGGCAGGCTTCCAGGTAATAGTTTGGAATCCGTGAGCTGAGATGGTGGACATGGTGGAAACCAATGTTGCCCGTGAACCACTGCAGAATCTTTGGCAGTTTGTAGTACGAGCTGCCCTCAATGGCTGCCGTGGTGTAATCCCATTCGTCTCTGTGCTCCCAATACACATCTTCAAACTGATGCTGCACATAGAACATCCAAATCCCGACGACTCCAGCCACCATCGTGATCGGCACTTGGATCATGAGGTACTCCTTCCAACCCAGCAGCCACGTCATTCCGCCCACCATGACCGTCAACGCTAGGTTCATCAGCCACACGGACTTGCGGTCCTTACCTTTGGCGTGAGGAGCGGAAAGCCGTTGATAACCGAAGAACATGATCAGCGGTGCCACCACAAATAGAATGACCGGATTGCGCAGGAACCGATAAAGGAAGCGGCGCTTGCGGGAAGACTGCAAGTATTCGTTGACGGTCAGCGTCCAAATGTCCCCATCACCCCGACGATCCAAGTCCCCTGAGGTTTGATGGTGCACCGAATGCTGCCAAGTCCAGTGGCCATAAGGCGTGAAAGTGATCATGCCGGTGATGAAACCCAGCACGTCATTGGCTTTCTTTGACTTGAAAAACGACCCATGACCACAGTCATGGAAAATGATGAATGAGCGCACCACCAGCAACCCCGCCGGAATGGCCAAAGCCAAAGTCAGCCAGTAGGACACCGAAAGACTCCAGTACAATACCCCCCACATGATCGCATACGGGATGAGGGTGTTGGCAACCTGCCAAAGAGCTTTTGGCAGCGAAGGCACCGTGTATTTAGCGATGATTTTCTTCCATTCCGTGATGGAAGTCTTTTCACTCTGAGGTGCGCCCACGGCTTGGGGCTGCACGGTTTTGTGGGTTTCTTGTTCGGAATACTCGGGAACCAGGGCGGGTAGAGTGCTTGTCATTGGGCAAATTGGAAGTCGGACTGTGATGCGCTGGGCAGGAACGCGCAAACACTACAGGAGAATTGAGATTTGTCCCATCTTGATTTTGCCAAAATCACATCTTTTTTGCGCTGCCCTGATTTTACAAGGCCCCGCTCGCAGCCATCGCCCTTCCCCCCATGCCGTCAAGCTCATCCCCCCTTCGTCTCGCTGGTCGCCTTGAGGCCATTTCCTTCATCGTTCTCATCGGCATCGCCATGCCGCTCAAATACATCGCCGGACGACCCGAATTCGTCCAATGGACCGGTTGGGCGCACGGCGTTCTGTTCATCGCCTATGGTTGGCTGGTGCTCAACGCGTGGCGCAAACATCGCTGGCCCATTCTCAGACCCATCCTGCTTGGCATCGCCGCACTTCTGCCATTCGGCCCGTTTCTCATCGAAAAACGCCTCTCTCAGTGGGAAGCGGAGAACTAGTTTTTCCTATTCACCCCGCAGGCCTCGTCAAAACGGAGGGCGTCTTTTTTGAAAAATTCCTCCGAAAAATCGTGTTTATAAAAAATAAACTTGTCTGCAATAATTTCCATATTACTTTGGATGGAGTTTTAACACTCCG
>JBIIUD010000728.1:0-2570 GCA_044340175.1 Verrucomicrobiaceae bacterium | reverse complement strand
CCGCAGAATCATCAGCCTCGCCGACGCATCCTCCTCCACTTCAAACCGCCGCGTCAGCAAGTCCAACGGCTCATTGCTAGGCCACAGTGCCAACGCGGAAATCGCCGCTCGCCGCACCTCCACCGTTCCGCTTTGGATGGCCCCAGATAGTTTGCTAAAGGCTTCCTTTGCACCCGACTGACCCAGCACCCGGACCAACAACGCCCGATACCGCCCCGTCCCCAGTCCACTTTGATAGGCATTCACGACCGGTGCTGCCGCCGCCTCTGAATCCTCTGCCCGCTGGATGATGCCAGTCAGCGCCGCCTCTGCAAAGGGCTCCAAATCAGAGCTCAACGTCTCACAGCACTCCAGCAGATCAGGCAGCAGTGAAGTCCCACCCATCGCACCGACCAACCTCCAAGCCGCCTTGGCAACCTGCTGATCCGCCTCTTTCAATCGTACCAGTCCGAGCTCCAAGCCACCTTTGATCTCCCTCATCATCACAACGTTCATCAGATTCACCGTCGGAATCTGCCCCTTCGCCTCACGGGCCGCGGCTAAAATGTAACCATTCACTTCCGGACTGTCAGCCATTCGGCTCAAAGCCAAACAAGCCGCCGGACTGGCAGCCTCATCTTTTGCAAATTCAAGCAACAAGCGGGCATCACGCCCGTCCGCCACCAAAGCATCCGCCTGAGCCAGTTCTGCAAACCGTTGCAGCCGCACTTGGCCCTGCCGTTTCTTCAAATGAAACCAGACCCCAGCTATCACTGTCAGCAGCGCCAGCACGGGAATCGTGTATCGACTCCACCGACCCACAGTCGTCGTCGTTGACACTCGCTGACCCAGCCCCGCACCTTTGCCTGTCAAAGAGGCTTGGCGGTGGTCTTCAGCCTTCACCTTTATCTTTACCTTTATCTTCCCCTGGTCCGCCCCCAGCACATCCACGGCCAGGGTCCGCTTCACCTTCGTTGCCGCAGCATCCACGTTGATCGGCACCGCTTTCACCCGCACACCCGCTTCTTTCTTCAGCAGCCGTTTCTCCCGAAAGGCCATCAAAGCTTCTTGTGTCGTCGCCGGACGATCTTCCATTCGCCGACTCATCAGCCACTCCACCCAGGCAGCAACAAACGCTGACAAATCAGGCCGCAGCTTTTCCAAAGAGATCCGCTTGTGATGCAAGTGAGAGGTCATCACCTGCAGCCCTAATTCTCCCCCAAACGGGTAGCGTTGAGTCAAAGCATAGTAGCAGACACAGCCCAACGCATACAAATCCGTCCTGGCATCAACCGCTCCCCGCTCAAACTGCTCGGGTGCCATGAAGTAGATCGACCCATAAATCGCTCCCTCTTGATCCATGGACTGTGTCACCGGTTGCCGCGCGGCGATGGCCAGTCCGAAGTCCAAAATCTTCACTTGAAACCCACCACTTGGCAGCCAGGTCAGCATCAAATTCTGCGGCTTCAAATCCAAGTGGATCACGCCCGCTTGATGAGCCGCTAACAGACCGTCTAGCGTTTGCTCCACCAGCGATTCGAAGTCTTTTTCCGTCAGAGCTCCCCGCGCAACGATGTCTTCCAGAGTCTCACCCTTAACCAGTTCCATCACAATGAACGCTCCATCATCGTTCTTGCCCGTATCATAGACGGAGACCACGTTGGGATGCTGCACCGTGGACAGCGTCCGCGCCTCGCTCAGCAGCGCCTCAAGTGTTGCGACGGAGTCATTGCCGGCTTCACGCCGCACGCGTTTGATCGCCACCTCCCGCCCCAACTGGTGGTCCCATCCGCGCAAAACTTCACCTCGCCCACCCGCTGCCAGGGGTTCTTTGGCTTCATAGCGTTGATTCATGAAAGCATTCTAAAGGTTCACCGCAGATGCCAGAAGTAAAAAATAGGCTAACCGAGACGCACCCTGCCTCCACAAAAAAAGGGGGTGAACCACTCAGTGTTCACCCCCTCAAAATGGCATTAGGCGCGCTGGGTGCCCATGCTAGGATCTGTGTTACTTGGTCGCCGCTGGCGCCGCTGCTGGCGTTGCAGGCTTCTTGGCAGCTTCAAAGACTTTCTTTGCCTGGGCTTTTTGTTCGTCGTTCATCAGCTTTTCCAAAGCCGTGAGGTACTGAACAGCGACGTCTGCATTCTGAGAAGCGTCGACAGCTTGCTTGGCATAGTTCCATGCCTTGACAAAATCAGGCTCGTTTTTAGGCGTCGCAGTACCACGCTCATACATGCTGGCCAAACGCAGCATCGCCAGAGGCAAGCCTTGATCGGCGGCCAAGGAATACTGATTGGCAGCAGCACCTGCATTGGCGCCCACTCCGGAACCCATCTCATACATCGCCCCAAGGGAAAGTTGGCTAGGTGCAAAGTTGGCGTTGGAACCCGCTTCAAACCAGGACTTAGCCGCCACAAGGTCTTGTTTCACGCCCTGACCGTTTTGGTAGCCCAAGCCGACTTTCTGCATCGCCTGAGGCACACCGGATTCAGCGGCGCGCTTGAAGAGTTCGAACGCTTTGTCGACATCTTTGTCCACGACGTTGCCATTCTCGTAGTACACACCCACGTTGTAGAGAGCGCGCAGGTCAT
>JBIIUD010000027.1:0-10519 GCA_044340175.1 Verrucomicrobiaceae bacterium | reverse complement strand
CCCGGTACGCTGAACCCGGTTTTCGACGCTCTCCTCCCTGCCGCCTCTGTCAACCCAGAGGCGAGTCCGCTTTGGCATGACTGCTGCTGAAACCTGATCAGGCATCCGCCATCCTTCGTCTCCGTGCGCTACCGCATCATCCACCGCACCACCTACACCTACGAGAGCCCCGTCACCGTCTGCCATTACCTGGCCCGGCTGGCCCCGCGGGCGCTCCCTGGTCAGGAATGCCCGTGGCATGAAATCCACATCCGCCCCGAGCCTGTGGAGCGCGCTACCCGCATGGATTACTTCGGCAATACCACGCTCTACTTTGAGATCGCCGGAGCGCACTCTCAGTTGGAGGTCATCTCCCGCAGCCTTGTCGAAGTCACCACCCCCGCCGTGCTCGACTCATTGCGCTCGCCCCCCTGGGAAAGCCTGCGGGACGCCTGCACCACCTCGCTCCGGCCCAGCGTCTCCGCTGCCTCCGAACTGACCTATCCCTCCTCACTGGTGCCCACCGGCGCCGCTTTCGCTGACTACGCCCGCCCATCCTTTCCCCCTGGGCGCCCCATCCTCGATGCGGTGAATGACCTCAACCGCCGCATTAATGAGGACTTTCTTTTTGACCCGTCCGCGACCGACATCGCCACGCCCGTCACCAAAGTGCTCCAGCAGCGACGCGGTGTTTGCCAGGACTTTGCCCAGGTCATGATCGCCTGCGTGCGCTCGCTCGGCCTACCGGCCCGCTACGTCAGCGGTTACTTAGAGACACGTCCGCCGCCCGGCCAGGAACGCATGGTCGGGGCCGATGCCTCCCACGCCTGGGTCTCCGTCTTCTGCGGTGAACAGATCGGCTGGGTAGATGCTGACCCCACCAACAACGTCCTGCCCAGCGACCGCCATGTCACCGTCGCCTGGGGTCGGGATTTCGCTGATGTCAGCCCCCTGCGCGGTGTCACCATCGGCTCAGGCGAGCAGTCGCTTCAAGTGGCCGTGGATGTTTTGCCTGAAGGCGGGGATTGAGCCAAAGCCATTGTCAACCGCTCCCCGCAGCGCAGGACCTGATGCGGCTGCCCTAGCCGTGCGCAGGCAAAGACAAACTCGTCCGGCGTCACCGTGTTGAACGCAAACATGTCGTAGTGACAAGGCACCACCATGAGGGCACCACAGGCCTTGGCCAGCGCCGCTGCTTCCGTACCATTCAGGTTGCCCGCTACCCGCCGCTCCGGGACGTTGCCATTGATCGGCAGGAGCATCAGATCGATCTGGCCGGCTGCCTGCAATGCCGCCAGCACCGCCTCATGCCAGAGGGTGTCGCCACTATGATAAATCGTGAACCCTTTCCGCCGGATCAGGAAACCCAGGTAATGGCAGCGTCCCGCTTCATCCCGCAGCAGGTCATTGTGCGCTGCGGGCACGCCTGTCACCTCCCAGCCGTCCAGCACCACACTCTCCCCAGCGTCGAGCCCGCGCAGGTTCACCGGTGCCTCCCCCAATCTCTCCCGCGCCGCCGCCAGGATCGGGTGCGGCAGCAGCAGGTCGATCCCCCCATTGGCCTCAGCCACAGGTCTTAGCGTGCCTGCATCCAGATGATCCGTGTGCCAATGACTGGCCGTCACTGCGCTCACCCTTGTCAGCCTTTCTGGTGCCATGCACCGCTCCGTCATGCGCACATGCGGTTTGTCCGTCGCCGCATACTTTAGGGTCAATGTGTCAGACAAATAGGGGTCCAGCAGCAGCCGCTTCCCCCCGCACTCCAGCAGGAAACCACTCTGTCCCAGCCACCAAAGATGCAGACCCTCCGACGGCACTGCGGCCAGGTCTGCCAGCAGCGCCTCGTCTTTCATCAACGGCACGATCATTGCGGCAGCCCAAGTTCTTGCTTCACCCGCCGCACCCCTTCGACCAAATGCTTCAGCTTCAGCTTGGCCGCCCAGCGCGCCGTCTGGCTCAGCCCGCAATCAGGGGCAAATACCAGCCGGTCTGCCGAGGCAAACTGCAAACACGCACGCACCGCCTCCGCCACGTTTTCCGGCGTCTCGATGTGATAGCTTTTCACATCAATGATCCCCACTGCCACATCCATTCGCTTTGCGATCTCCCCAATGACCTCCAGCTCCGCATACTCGCGGTTGGCCATTTCCACATGCATCTCATCGCAATGCATGTCGAGAAACGCCGGAAACAGCGGCGCATACTTCCGCCAGCCGACGGCATGGCCCTTGAAATTCCCAAAGCATAGGTGCGTACAGATGCGAGCCTTGCCATAGCCCGCCTCCACCGTCCGGTTGAACAAATCCACAAACCGCCGCGTGTCCTCCTTGTAGCCGTAGCAGCTCATGCTCGGCTCATCCACACAGATCTCCGCGGCCCCCGCCGCCACGAGGTCCGCGATCTCCTGCCGCACGATCGGCAGCAGCGCCTCCGTGATCGCCCAGCGATCCGCATACATCGCATTGGGCAGCAACCGACCGCTCAGCGTGAACGGCCCCGGCACCGAGACCTTCAGCGCCTGACCCGCAGGGGCCAGCCGCTTCAGCCGCTCAAACTCTTCCACCGCTCCCAGCCCGCGCGGTGCCCGCAACTCGCCCGATATCTGATGCTTGCCCCGCTGATCATGAGCCGGCGGACCAAACCGCCGCGGACTCGCCGCCTCCAGATCGATCCCCTCAATGAATCCATAGAACGACAGGTTGAAATCAAACCGCGTCTGCTCCCCGTCCGTGATCACATCCAGCCCCGCACGGAGCTGGTCGCAGATAGCCACCATGGTCGCATCCTCCCGCAACTCCGCCACATCTGCCGAGCCAAACGCCGCCAGATGCCCCACCGCAAACTCCAGCCACCCCGGAAACGGGTAACTGCCAATGACCGACGTGCGCAGAGGGTGTGATTCCATAATGACCAACGCTACCCCGCCCCGCCCCTGCCCGTCAAACCCCAGCGGAAAAACACAAGAACCGTGCCTGCGATGCGCATGGATCCGCCGCTGCGACCCACACAAAAAAAAGGCCAAGGTCGTTCTTTCACTGAACCCGTGCAAAACGCGACAGCTAACATGGTACCGGAGACAGGACTCGAACCTGCACTGATTACTCAACCAGAACCTAAATCTGGCGCGTCTACCAATTCCGCCACTCCGGCATGCTGTGGAGTGGGATCATGCCCCGGGGGGGAAAGGGTTTCAAGTCTCTTCTTCTCACTTTCCCACCTGCCGCCGCACCGTTTGCCCGGGGTTCATGAGATCCTCCCGTTCCAGTCCCGTCAGCGCGCTCAGACGCCTCAGCAACCAAACCAAGAGCGCAATCGTGATGCCCAGCAACGGGATTCCAATGACGATGAAGCCCATCCAATTGAGCTTACCGATGGCCTGCACATACGCTTCCGATCCCGGAGCTTTCTCGCCCAGCAAGCGCATGGCCAAGGCATAGTTTCCTGCTGCTGACAAAAAGGTGGTGCCCAGCATTCCCCAGGAGGCTTTTTTCAACAAAGCTTCAAACGCCACGCGCTTCGGTTCAGTATCGAGCGCTCGATTCAGGGCCTTATGATTGATCACCTGAGGGTTCAGCAAGAGCTCCTTGATCAAGGGTGTGCCAAAACGGTGGCTGAGGGGAAACGCCAGTCCGAGGATGACGGGGAACAGCGCTTCCTTGGCCGCAAACCATTTTGCCTCCAGATTCAAGAGCCCTAGCCCGCCGGTCAGGATGACTGCGATCAGCCCGAAAATGGAAAAGAAGTTCAAACCCTTCTTCTGCTGCCAGCACCAGATGCCAAATCCAATGGGCAAGGCCGAGGCCACGACCAAGGCCCAACCTGGACCCAGACGGTCCGGCTTGCTTAACCCCTCCAGCACCATCGAAGGCACGACCAGCGTCAGGAGCAGATCAGCGAGGGGATGCGGTTTGGATTGTGCGGCGACCATTGAAAGCAAAGCGGAATGTTCAGTCCAGAGACGGGATCAAAGCGGCACCGAGCTTGACTGGGCAGGCCTGCCCTTCGGGTTGCAACCGCTGCCACATCTGTGAGACCGCCCGTCCTAACAGGGCGACATCCCCACGCGCATCGTGCCGCCGCACACCATCCCCCGAGAGGGCTAACCGAGCCATCACCGCATCCAGTCCATGCCCGCCTCTTCCGCCCCAAAGCTGACGGGAAAGCTGGCAGGAGTCGATGAACGCTGTCTCACGCACGGGCAGTTGGTGCCGCAAACAACTTTCCCTCAGAAAAGGCACGTCAAATCTGCCTCCATTGTGAGCGATCATCGTGGCCTGTTCCCCCACGAATCGTGAAAAAGCCTTCAGCGCCTCCTCGGGTAGCGGTGCCCGTGCCACGTCTGACTGCGTGATGCCCGTCAGTCCGGTGATGAAAGAAGGAACACGTTGGCTCGGCCGCACAAAGGTCTCGAACTTTTCCTCTTCCTGCCACACGCCCACCCGCATCCTGACCGCAGCGATCTGGATGATCTCGTGGCTATAGGGGGAGAGCCCCGTGGTCTCGAGGTCAAAGATGATCAAATTCATAACAGGATGGGCTCAAATCCATCAAGCCCTTCACCTTCAGAGTCAAGCCATGCGCTGTCGGGAAGGCAAGACTGCACTAGCCGTCAGGAATCTCTGCCATCGACCGGCAGAGATCCCCCAGGCGATCTTAGACCGTGCCGAAGATGGTTTGGCCTGTGCTCAGGAGGTCATCACAGGCCTGCTGAAGGCGCGCCGCCAAGCTGATCTCACCCTTTTTCAGGTAACCCCGCGGATCATAGAGTTTTTTGTCGCCAATCTCGCCATCGATTTTGAGGACACCGTCATAATGTTTCATCATGTGATCCGCAATCGGCCGAGTGAAGGCATACTGAGTGTCGGTATCGATGTTCATTTTGATCACCCCATAGCCCAGTGTCTCACGGATCTCTTCCAGAGGTGTGCCGCTGCCACCATGGAAAACGAGGTCCATCTCGGCTGCCTCACCATGCTTGTCGGTCACTGCTTTTTGGCCGTCACGCAGGATCGTGGGCTTCAGCTTCACTGCGCCCGGCTTGTAGGAACCATGAACATTGCCAAAGGTGGCTGCGAACATGAAGCGGCCGATGCCGTTCAGCGTTTCATACACGGTCACCATGTCTTCAGGCGTTGTGTAGAGCTTGTCCGCAGGCACGCCGGAGGTGTCATGACCGTCTTCCTCACCGCCGACGACACCGGCTTCCACTTCCAAAATGATTTCAAGTTCCGCACACTGCTCCAGCAGTTCTTTGGAGATGCGCATGTTCTCCTCCAGCGGCAACTCGGAGCCGTCAAACATGTGCGAGTTGAAAAGATTGCCCTTCCCAGCAGCGCGGCGCTCAGCGGTCGCTGCGAGCAATGGCTTCAGAAATTTCTCCACCTTGTTCGGGTGACAGTGGTCGGTGTGCAGCGCCACCAGCACGTTGTAACGCGCCGCCAGCGTGTGCACAGCCTCCGCCAGCACGATCGCGCCGAGGGCCATGTCTTTGACGCAGGTGCCGGAGGCGAACTCACCTCCGCCCGTGGAGACCTGGATGATCCCATCCGACTTAGCATCAGCGAAGGCCTTCAGCGCACCGTTGATGGTGGGAAGCGAAGTGACGTTGATCGCAGGATAGGCGTAACCACCTTTTTGGGCGGCATCGAGCATGGCACGGTATTGGGCGGGAGTGGCAACAGGCATAATAAGAGTAAGAGGAAGATGCAGCGTCGGTTGACGCCATAACAATATGAGGGTTTATAGAGAAGCAAGATTCATGCCCTTGTCATGGCCCGCCGTCAAATCCGAACGCACCCAGGCCAAAGTCACCTCAAAAACCCGTCTATTTTGTTCCCACACCCTAAATCTTTAAGATCTGAGTAAAATTGACATTGCTATACCAAATGAAATGAGTTATAATTACAAGAATGAAAACACTCACTTCATTTGTGCCAGCATCTGAGGTCCATGTCCCTGTGACAACGAACCCCAAACTCGAGCGAGCCCGGTATTATCCGCGTCCCGGCTTGGTGGTCTATGGAGCTATCCTGCTTGTCGCCGCTTTTGTTTGTTTCATGGGATTCGCTTGGTTCACGGCCGAGCTTCTTCTTTCCGGTGAGCGCACGCACGGCTATGCGGCTCTCGCGTCATTGCTTGGCTTTGGATTGGCCCGGCTCTTGGCCTTCTTGAACAATCGCCATCTCAATTGCAATCTTTGCCACGGCACGATTCTGCATGAAAAACGCTGCCGAAAGCACGCGAAGGCCGCTCGCATCCCTGGACTGTCCCATCGCGCCGCTACCGTGGTCAAAGTTCTCAGCACGGGTGGCTTCCGCTGCATGTATTGCGGCACGCTGTATCGCATCAAAAAGTGAGGGTCCACACGCCGCTGGCCGAAGGCTTTCCCCCAGGGTGCGACGCCGCACTTGCCAACCCTGCTGCCACCCACAATGATGCGGCGACTTCATGAGTTCCTCACCGCCTTGGCACATCGCCTACGTCTTCGAGCGTTTTCCCTCCTTCACACAGACCTTCTGCGTGCGCGAGATCCTAGAACTCGAGCGGCAAGGCCTTCGCCCTCTGCTTTTTTCGATCCGAGACACACGGGATGAGGGCATCAAGCATTTCCCTCAAGAGTTATTGAGTCGCGTCCGGTTCCTCCCCGCACGCGATGAGCTCATCTCCCAGGTGCGTGCTTGGAAAGACGCCCACGCCCTGCCCCGTGCCGTCGCTTTGACGCTGCGTCACTGGACCGACCAACCGGATAAAGCCCGTGTTTATGAGGCCGCGTGGATCGCCAAACAACTCGCCGACCTCGGCCCCGCCGCTCCACGTCACGTTCACTCCCACTTTGCTGGCATCGGCGCCCGCACGTGCTGGTGGTTGAGAAAATTCACCGGCGTCAGCACCAGCTTCACCGCCCACGCCAACGACATCTTCTGCAAACCAGAACCCCAGAGCCCGGCGTTTGGGCGGCTGTTTCACGACGCCTCCCTGGTCGTCACTGTCAGCGATTTCACTGCCGCTCAACTCCGCACTCAGTTCCCCGCTGACGCATCCCGGATCTTACGCGTGTACAACGGACTTGATCTGCAACCGCTCATCGACGCACGCGCCAGAGCTGACCGCTCTCGCGCTGCGGGTGGTCTTTTGAGCGTTGGTCGCCTGATCGAAAAAAAAGGCTACCCAGACTTGATCAGCGCATGCGCCATCTTGCGTGATCAGGGGATTCCTTTCCAATGCCGCATCGTCGGTGAAGGCCCGCTCGAAGACGCGCTCCGCCGCCAGATCACAGAACTCAAACTCGAAAGCAGCGTCCATCTTACCGGCCCCCTCGGCATGACGGAGATCATCCGCCTGCTGACAGAGGAAACGCAGGTCTTTGCCCTCGCCTGCGCCACGGAGAGTGATGGTGGCAAAGACAATCTTCCCACGGTGCTGATGGAAGCCATGGCCGCCAGCCTGCCCTGCGTTTCCACCCGGCTCGCAGGCGTTCCGGAAATGATCGTGGAAAACCAAACCGGCCTGCTGTGCGCAGAGCGTGATCCGCAGGCCTTTGCGCGTCACCTTGCCAACCTGCTCCAAAACCCCGCCCGCTGTGAAGAAATGGGCCGCGCCGGACTTGCCCATGCCCAGGCTCACTTCGCTCAGGCCACCACTTCGCGCGCGCTCACCACGGCCTTCGCCAGCCAGAGCGGTCTCATCGCCACCCCTGACCTCCGCGCACGCCATCCCTGGCTTCGCCCGCTTCTCACGCGGCGCCTGTTGCGCAAGCTCACCACCCCCCAACTCCGCCACCGACTCCCCAAAGTCAGCAGCAAAAGCTTCGACTTGGATCGCTTCATTGCCGACTGACGCGACGCCCGCAGTCATCGGAGAGACCTTGCTTTAGCGACTTTTGGCTGGAGTTCACAGCGTTTGATTCATTTGGAAAAACGCGCCTCGCATTCCCGTATCTCTCCCACATGTCTTCCATCATTCCGCCACCTCCCCTCGTTCACTGCGCAGGACCCCGCCCAATGTCGCGGCGCGGCTTCATGCAGATTGGCATCACCGGATTCGCCTCCTTGAGCTGGCCGGGCCTCTTGAAACTGCGCGCGGAAAACGCCCTCAAACCCAAAGGCGAACGGAAGTCCATCATCATGGTGTGGCTGCCAGGCGGACAGTCTCACATCGACACCTATGATCCTAAACCGGATGCCAGCAGCGAGTATCGCGGACCTTTCAAAACCATCAGCACCAAAGTCCCCGGCACGCATTTCACCGAGTTGCTGCCGTTGAATGCCAAAATCGCCGACAAATTCACCGTCCTCCGCTCCATGCACCAGACCGCTGGCGGCCATCCTGCAGGCACCATGCAGATGTTCTCCGGCGACTCGGATACCCGAGACAAACCCAAGCCCCGTCTCCCCGACTGGATGTCCGTGGCGCACTACCTCCGCTCTAAAGAAGCGGGTCGCAGCAACCCTTTGCCCAACTACATCGGTATACCCGCCGCCTCCCCTGAGTACTCGAGCCCGGCCTACCTCGGAGATGCCTACGCTCCCTTCGCCGTCAATGATGACCCCAACCGCCCGTCCTTCCAGGTGCCCAACATCGGCCTCGCGGACGAAGCGGAAACCCGCCGCCTCAGCGACCGCATCGCGCTGCGCAAGAACCTCGACAAAATGGAGCGCGCCTTCGACCGTGAGGGCGAGCTAGGAGCCTTGGACGAATTTGAAACGCAGGCCATGACCCTGCTGACCAATCCTCAGACACGAGACGCCTTTGACCTCGCCAAGGAAGATGAGGCCACCCGCGACCGCTACGGCCGCAACCGCTGGGGCCAGCAGCTCCTGCTCGCCCGCCGTCTGGTCGAGGCTGGCGTCGAGATCATCACCAGCAGCCTCAGCGGCCCTCTTTGCGGTCGTGTCAGCAATTGGGATGACCACGCCGTCAACCAGCACCAGTTCGAAGCCCTCCGCTTCCGCATGCCCACCTACGACCGCGCCGTCGCCGCCCTCATTGAGGACATCTATGCCCGCGGCCTCGACAAACGCGTGCTCGTCGTCGTCACTGGCGAGTTCGGCCGCACGCCCAAAATCAGCTTTGACCGCAGCACCGGAGCCGGGGATGCCAGCGGCCCCGCAGGCACCCTGCAACCCGGTCGCGACCACTGGCCCCGCGCCTTCACCAACATCTGGGCCGGGGGCGGCATTCAAACCGGTGGTGTCATCGGCGCCAGTGACAAGCGCGGCGAAGACGTCGTCGAGCGCCCCTGCAATGCCAGCGACTTCCTCGCCACCGTGTACCACCACCTCGGCATCGATTCCACCAAAGTCACCCTCAATGACCTCAACGGCCGGCCCGTCCACATCGTGGAAAATGGCCGCCCCATCCCGGAACTGATTGCTTAGCTGCTGGATGCCGCCGTTGATTCGCTTCTTATGAATCACCCGCTCGTCTCCTACCCGCAGCTCCCAGATACCCCCACCTCTCATCTCCCCTTCAGCCCCTGCGTGGTCGTCGGCGACCTCATCTTCGTCTCCGGCCAGGCCTCCGTCGATCTCCAGGGCAACATCGTCAGCGACTCCTTCGAGGGCGAGTTCCGCCGCAGCATCGAAAATGTCGCCCGCGTACTCGAGGCTGCTGGCAGCGACCTCGCCCACGTCGTGCAGACGCGCAATTATGTCCGGGATCCCGAGGACCTGCCCCTCTACAACCAGCTCTATCGCGAATCCTTCCCCGCCCCCTGCCCCGCCCGCACCACCATCACCCACTGCCTGCCGCCCTCCCTCCGCTATGAGGTCGAAGTCGTCGCCGTCAAAAAAACCTGACCCTCTCCCGCCATGTTGCTCCGCCTCCTCATCGCCTGCCTTTTGGCCTCACTCGCTCCCGCCCAGGACACCGCCCGCCCCTTCCGCGCCGGTGCCGCTACTAGCAACATCACCCCCGAACTCGGCAGCTCCATCAACGGCGGCTTTCAGGACGGCAAAGCCACCGTCATCCACGACGAACTGCACGCCCGCTGCCTCGCCCTCGATGACGGCAAGACCCAGCTCGTCTTCGTCGTCGCCGACAGCTGTGTGATCGGTCGCGATCTCTTCGACGAGGCTAAAAAACTCGTCAACGCCGCCACCGGCCTGCCGATGGCCAACATGATGATGTCCGCCACCCACGCACACTCCTGCGGCACGCTGCAAGCCGTCGGCCAGAGCGAGCCCAGCCCGATCTATCAGCGCTTCGTCGCCCGGCGCATCGCCGATGGCGTGCGACGTGCCTTGAACAACCTCGCCCCCGCGAAGATCGGCCACGGCAGCGCCGCCGTGCCGCATCAGGTCTTCAACCGCCGCTGGAAAATGAAACCCGGTGCCATCCCACCCACACCACTCGGCGTCACCACCGATCAGGTAAAGACCAACCCCGGCATCAACAACCCCAACCTCGTCGAATCCGCCGGTCCCACCGATCCTGAGGTCGCCTTCATCAGTGTGCAGTCGGCAGACGGCCAACCCATCGCCCTGCTCGCCAATTACTCGCTGCACTACGTCGGCGGCGTCGGCGCTGGGCACATCTCGGC